>CANQZO010000110.1 GCA_947628355.1 Candidatus Gastranaerophilales bacterium
CGTAACCGTAGGTCAAATCGGCGAACAAATGCAAAAATTAGGCAATTCGCTGGTTGATTTCTCATCGGGTAAAAAAGTAATCGAAAAATTCATTCACGCAAGAGTCGGTGAAGAATCGGGAACTTATATAGCAAATCAATGGGGCAGAGTTACAAAATCCTTATTCAAATCGCTTCATTTAAAAGACAGCGAATTAAAAGCACTGCAAAATGGCGGTAATTATGAAATTATTACAAAGAAAATAGCCGAATTACCTGCTGAACAGTATGATAAATTAATGAATAAATTGTTAAAATTAATTGAAGACTATGAAACAAAGACAGGTGCTGATGAAATGATGAACGCTGTCAGCACAAAAGCAAAAGAAGTATGCGGAGCAGCAGGAAGAAAGTTAACGGAAAACGGATTTGACGATTTAGCCAAAAAGGTTACATCCGAAGCAAAAGCGGGTACTATAGAAAATGAAATAACACAAAGAGCATCAAGCAGAATATTAGGTGCAAAATCTTCATTCTACAGATTAATTCAGTGGATGGATATTTTAAAGAAAGAACAATCGGGTCAATTAAAATCACAGGTGGCAGAAGCACTTAAAGCTGCAGGTAAAGATTCAAGTGATGATGCGGTAAAAGCTATGATTGAAAAATGTAAGAGCGTATTATCCGGTGCAACTCCTTCTGATTATGCGGAAAAACTTAAATCCGCAAACTTCAGATTAGACAATGACGAATATAAAATCATAACTGATATATTGTTTAAAAATGGTGAACAAGAAGCAGCAAGCGGTTTGGCTGCTCATAAAAAAGAAATTATGGACAGGCTTGTTAATTGGAAAAACAATATGACTCCCGATTTATCACGTGCGGTATCGGGTTCAAGTGATGCTGCATCAAATGCAACGCAAAGAAGTGCATTATCAGGTAAACCGATAACAGATTGGATAAAAGAATCCGCAAAAGATATATATACATCAAGAAAATGGTTAAAAATCTTTGGCGGAGCAATGATAGTAATAGCAGGAATAACATTAGTAACCGGGTTAATTCTCGGACACAAGAGTAAAATGGAAAAACAGGCGGAGAAAGAAATAAAAACAAATGGCTAATTATTTGGATATATATTTAAAACAAATATCTCAACCGGTACAGCAGCAAATGCCGTCAATGCCTACTGCCGTTATGGCTGCTAAAGTTGAACCTGCAATTGTTGAACCTTTAGGCACTAATATACTTGAGCGTTATTTGCAGAGTCAAAGTACATCAGCAGCACTGCAAGTTGCTCCCGTAAACAATAATTCCGTAAACGGAGATTATAAGAACAATCTGAGAACTAAATTTAAAAATAATGAAGCGGTTATAATGGGTGTAATAATTAGAAATATGGGTGCCGAAGACCGCTATGGAAACCAGTTGTTAAGAGACGGTGATATCAGAGGGAACTTTAATAATGCCGTAAAAAGACTTGATGAACTTAAAAAATTAGGAATAAACACATTACACGTGCTTCCCGTCAATCCGCCGGGAAAAGAAAATGCAATGGGAACGGCAGGTTCTGTTTATGCGCCGGCTGACTTTTTAAGTATAGACCCTGCACTTGACGATACCAATGACCCGAGAAGTGTAAAAGATGAATTTAAGAATTTTATAAACGAATGTCATAAACGCGGTATAAGCGTAATGCTTGATTTACCAAGCTGTGCTTCTTATGATTTGTTTAAAGCAAGACCGGAATTAATGGCATTTGAAAAAGACGGAACGCCAAAAACTCCGGGCGGTTGGAACGATATAAGAATGTTCGATCCTTGGAAAGATAAATCAAAACGGGAATTAAATCCCGAATTATTGCAAATGCACAAAGATTTTGTAGATATGTGCATTGACCTTGGCGTTGACGGAATAAGAAGTGACGTGGCAAGAACCAAACCTACCGAATTTTGGGATATATTAATTAACTATTCAAGGTCAAAAGACCCTGAATTTGCTTGGCTTGCGGAAAGCTATACTTATGAAGATGCTTCACCTCAATTAAATATGGATTATGACCGTCCCGAAGATTCTTTAAGAGCAGGATTTGACAGCTATTACGGTCAATATCACATTTTCCATGAATGGACAAAAGCAAAAGATTTATATGATTATGTTGAAGAAAATTTGGATATGTCGCAAAATCTTGACAAAGGTAAATCATTAATTGGTTCATTCGGTACTCATGATGATATTTCAATAATGAATCATGGCGGTGTAACATTTACAAATCTGGTATCGGGCTTACAGGCAACATTGCCGATGTTAAATCCGTATTATTTTGACGGATATCAAACAGGCGATGATTACATATATGATTTTGAAGGTACTACTGATGAACAAACCGACACAGACTCAACAGAATGCACGGTTCACAGAGGCAGACCCGATATATTTAATTTCTCAAGACCTTTAAAGGGTAAACATCCCGAATGCGGTGATTTTATGCAAAACACCCTTTCAGTAAGAAATAATGAAAAGTATCATGATATTTTAACAAAGGGTTCGTTTATACCTTTAAAAGTAGATAAAAATGACCACGATCAAATAATAACATTTGTAAGACATTTAAACGGAAGAACATTATTGGTGGTTGCAAACCGTGATGTAAACGCAAGACAGGCGGGTGTTATTAATATCCCCGGTTTAAAATCAGACCAAAAATTAACAAACCTATTCAAATCTTATGGTGATAACAGCGAGTTCCAGGTATCAGACGGTAAATTAACCGCAGACTTGGGCGCAGGCAGAATTCACTTATTTGAAATTAATACTCCCGACATTGAAAAATCAGGGTTAAAAGTGTTAAAACAAAATGTATAACGGTAAATAATATGAAAATAAGTCCGATAAACAGCTTAAATACAACAAAATTTGCTTCAAAACCGGTAAAAACAGAAAATAAAAAAGAGCAAAAATATTCTGCTGATGAAGTATTGATAAGAAAGACAAAAAAAGCAGCTTCCGAATGCGGAATTTTATTAGTCGGATGTGCAATATTATGGTTTGGAATGAAACATAATTTTAAAATAAACAGAAATAAAGCAATTATTTCTCAGCTTGCGGAAAAAGCTAAAGCCGTAAAACCATCAGCGGAAAGTTTAGAAAATCTTAAGTTGTAATTAATTGAACTCCCGAGCTTGTGCCGAGCCTTACCGCACCTGCTTCAATCAGTTTTAATGCCTGTTCTTTTGTTTTAATTCCGCCCGATGCTTTTATTTTAACATTAGTATTTTTTAAGATGTTATACATTAATTTAACATCTTCAATTTTTGCGCCTACTCCGTTTTTAACAAAGCCCGTTGAGGTCTTGGCAAAATCCGCACCCGATTTTATTATTATTTCGCAGGCTTTTATGATTTCATCCTGCGACAGTAAATCTGTTTCAATTATTACTTTTAAAGGAATTTTACCGCAAGAGTGTTTTACCGTTTTAATATCTTCGAGGGTGTAATTGTAGTCTTTGTCTTTTAATGATTGGACATTAATAACCATATCAATTTCATCAGCCCCGAGTTTAACGGCTTTTTCAGCTTCAAATGCCTTAACTTCGCTTAAACATGCGCCTAAAGGAAATCCTACTACGGAAACCACTTTAACTTCGCTGTTTTTTAAGTATTCTTTGGCAAGTTTTACATTTGTGCTGTTTACGCAAACTCCTAAAAAGTTATATTGTTTAGCCTCATCAAAAAGTTTAATCAGATCTTGTTTCGTTGCGTCTTGCTTTAGCAAAGTATGCTCTATGTATTTGTTTAATTCCATATTTACCTTATACTTTCAAGAATTTGACTTGTTTTAAATCTTTTTGGCGAATAGTATTCAATATAATCTTTTAAAAGATTAATGCAGGCAGTGCATATTTTCTCCGTTACAACATTATCGTATTGTGTTGCAGTCGTAAAGTTTGATTTTAAAAGAGTATTAAGAAATTCTGCAATTTTAAACGGGATTTTAATTTTTTTATTAATGTTATCAGCGCAATGAGCGCATAAAATTCCGCCCTGTTCACAGGAAAAGAATAATTCATCTTTGTTATCAACGGTTTTATTGCATCTTATGCAGGATAAAAGCTGAATAGAGTAGCCCGTAATCTCCATAATTTTAAGCTGGAATTTAATTACGCACAACATAATTTGTTCTTTTTTTGAAGCATTTGAAATTGTTTCAAGAAAAGTATAAAACAGGTTAAAAATTTCTTCGCTGTTAGGGTCATTTTCAATCCCGAAATTAGAAACTATTTCGGCGCAGTACATTGAATAAAAAAGTTTATTCATATCACAGCGGAGTTTATAGAATGTATTTAAGGCTTCAGCCTGACAGATAGTATCAAGGTTATTGCCTTTATTAAGCATAAGTTTATTTGCGACCAACAAATCCATTCTTCCGCCTAGTTTGCTTGTTGTTTTTTTTATCCCTTTTGCGACGGCGCGGATAATGCCTTTTTCCTTGGAGTACATAACAATAATTTTATCAGCTTCGCTGATATTATATGATTTAAGATTAATAACGTTTGTAGTAAATTGTTCTTTCATTAAAATTCCGTTTTGCTTCCCGAGTACACACCTCTAATGTAGTGCATAAGTTCATTAGGGTTATCCGAATTTTCAAGCGCGATTTCTTGTGTGATAATACCTTTTTTAAGCAAATCGTACAAAGACATATTAAAGGTAATCATATCATCATAAGAACCCTTTTGAACTAGTTTATAAATTTCTTCAAGTTCATCTTTAACAATAAAGTCTTTAATTGTGGGAGTAGAAACGAGCAGTTCTACAGCGGGCATTCTTCCTGTTCCGTCAGCTTTTGGAAGAAGTTTTTGAGAAATAGAACCTCTAAACACCTCTGAGAACTGATTTCTTACGGCTTCACGCTGTTCGGGGCGGTAAAAACTTAAAATACGATTAATTGTTTGAACTGCATTATATGTATGCAGAGTTGCAAAAACAAGGTGACCTGTTTCAGCTGCGTGAAGTGCGCTTTGAACAGTATCCATATCTCTTATTTCACCGATTAAAATAACATCAGGGTCTTGGCGGAGTGCAAATTTAAGCCCGTCGAGATAATTTGCCGTATCAAGCCCGATTTGTCTTTGTGTAAATATTGAATTCTTACTTTTATAAACATATTCAATAGGATCTTCTATAGTAACTATATGTTTTTTTTGATGAAGATTAATATTTTCAATAATGGAAGCAATGGTTGTAGATTTGCCCGAACCTGCAACACCTGTTACAAGTACAATTCCGTTATCAAATTGAGAGAATTGTTCAAGCGTATGAGGCAGATGCAATTCCTCAAAAGTCGGAATATCATAAGGTACAAGCCTTATAGTCATGGAATGATATCCGAAAGACATTGCTATATTAACCCTAAATCTGCTTACTCCTTCAATTTCATAAGGGAAATCTGTATCATAAGAATTAAAAATCTTATCGCGCATTGAAACGGGCGCCATTGTGTCAATAGCTTCAATCATATTATCTTCCGTTACGGGCGGAAGTTTGGATTTTAAAATTTTTCCGTTAATTCTGAAAGCGGGTACTTCCCCTACGATAAAGTGCAAATCGGAGGCTTTAAGCTCCGCTGCCTTTTGAAGTAATGAATTTATTGTATATTCACTCATAATTACAGCTCCCAAGAAAATATAATAATAGTATATAACTTTTTTTAAATGAAACAAACAAATTTACATTAAAAATTTTAATCTATGTAAAGTTTTTGACTATTACGTGTATTTGTTGTGTAATAAAAAATGTCTAGGCATGGGTATCACCAAAATTGTATATAAAAGAACTGGAAGTCGACAATTTTAAATCATTTGCAAATGATATGACAATCCCGTTTTTAAAAGGATTTACGACAATCGCAGGTCCGAACGGCTCGGGAAAAAGTAATATCATAGACTCAATTTTATTTGCGCTCGGGTTTGCGAGCGCAAGAAATCTGCGTATGGAGCAGGTTTCGGAATTTATATCCACACATACCAAGAAAAATGAAGCGTTTGTTAAAGTGGTGTTTGCGCCTGAAAACAACGAAGAAGAACAAATCAGTGTTGCAAGAAGATTAAAAAAATCCACCCAAGGTTATGTCAGTACTTATTATCTGAATGATAAAGCAGCTACGCTTACCGATATACATTCAAAGTTAGAAAGATACCGTGTTACGCCAAACAGTTACAATGTAATGATGCAAAATGACGTAATGAGTATTACAAATTGCTCTGCAAAGGACAGGCGCGGGATTATTGATGAAATAGCAGGGGTTGCGGATTTTAACAGAAGAATTGAAAAGGCTCAAGATGAACTTTTAACAGTTGAAAAACGTGTTGATGACGCTAATTTAATTTTAACCCAGATTGATGAAACAATTATGCGCCTCGCGAGTGAAAAAGAAACCGCTTTAAAATATCAAAAATTAAAGACTGAAAAAGTACAGCTTGAAAGTCAAATAACAAGCGTAAAATATTTTGATTTAAAAAGGAATTTAGAGCTTGCTCATCAAAATATTTTAGACGCAAATAAAAAGAAAAAAGAAGAAGAAGAAAACTTAAAAAAACTGGAAGAATCTTTAATTGAAATAAAAAAACGCCATAGCGAGATATCTGAGCTTGTTAAAAATAACGGTGAAGCCGAACAAATTGAAACAAAAAAACAATTAGAGGAATTAAAAGGTCA
>CANQZO010000111.1 GCA_947628355.1 Candidatus Gastranaerophilales bacterium
CAACGGACCACGGCAAGAGGGGGATCCTGAATATCATAAAAAAATTGATGAAATGTAAAAAATGATTTATTTCAAGACTATAAAATGCTTCCGCCATAATGGCGGAAGCATTTTAATATAAAGAAATGATTTTTTGTATTGCATTATTTGCAAGATTATAAATTTCATCTAGCTGTGATTTTTCAAAGGGTTTACCCTCTGCCGTTGTCTGAAACTCAATTATTTTTCCTGATTTTGTCATCACAACATTAGAATCAACCTGTGCGTGAGAGTCCTCAGAATAATCTAAATCCAATTTAATTTTCCCGTCTATAATCCCGACAGATACTGCCGCAATAGGTTCTATAATTGGATTTTCCGTCAGCAATCCCTGCTCAATAAGTTTATTAAAAGCAATATTCATTGCAACAAACCCGCCGCAAATTGAAGCACATCTTGTTCCGCCGTCTGCTTGAATAACATCCGCGTCAATTGTAACAGTTCTGTCACCGAGCTTAGTTAAATCGACACAAGAACGCAGACTTCTTCCTATAAGTCTTTGAATTTCCTGCGTTCTGCCGGAGATTTTTGTTCTTTCCCGCTGGCACCTTGTATGAGTAGCCGAAGGCAAAAGTGAATATTCAGCCGTTACCCAGCCCCTAGGGTCATCTTTTTCCATCCATTTAGGTTTTCCATCTTCAACAGAAGCCGTTACTATAACTTTTGTATCACCAAACTCTGTTAAAACAGAGCCTAAAGCGTGGCAGGTGTAGCCTTTTGTAAGTTTTATGGTTCTTAACTCATTATTTTTTCTGTTATTTAATCTTTCGCTCATAATAAACCTTTTTAATCTGATTACTTTTGTGATAAATTTATTTTAGCATATTGTTTAAAAGGTGAATATAAATGCAGGAAAAATTTTATCTAACAACCGCAATAGATTACGTTAACGGCGCACCGCACATTGGTCACGCTTATGAAAAAATATTATCGGATGTCATAATTCGTCATAAAAGACAGTTAACGGATAACGCTTTTATGCTTACAGGTACTGATGAACACGGGATAAAAATTCAAAAAACCGCCGTTTCAAGAGGTATTACACCTAAAGAACTTTGCGATGAGAATTTTTCTAAGTTTGAGCAAGCCTGGAAAGAGCTTGAAATAAGCTACGATAAGATTATTAGAACAACAGACGAACAGCATAAAAAAACTGTAAAACAAATATTTAAAAAACTGCTTGAAAACGGAGACATATATAAACACTCATACACAGGGCTTTACTGCTCGGGCTGTGAGTCTTTTTTAAGTCCTAAAGACTTGACGGAAGACGGACTCTGCCCTGACCACCTTAAAAAGCCCGAAGAAATAACTGAAGAAAACTACTTCTTTAAACTTACAAAATATAAAGATAAAATTGCCGATTACATCAAATCCCACAAAGATTTTATTCAGCCCTCATTCAGAGTTAATGAGCTTTTACATCAGCTTGAAAATATAGAAGACATATCTGTTTCAAGAACAAAAGACTCAGTACAATGGGGAATAGGAGTCGACGGCGACGACACTCAAACAATATATGTTTGGATTGACGCATTATCAAACTATATAACAGCAATCGGGTATGACATCGAAAATCCGACGGAGCAATTTAAAACTCTATGGCCGGCTGACGTTCACGTAATCGGCAAAGACATTATAAAATTTCACTCAATATACTGGATAGCAATATTAATGTCTTTAGGACTTGAACTTCCCAAAACAATATTTGCTCATGGCTGGATAACAATAGACCAGTCAAAAATGAGTAAATCCATAGGAAATGTTATAGCACCGCACGATGTTATAACCGCATTCAACCTTGAAAAGCCGGACGCATTTAGATATTATATGGCGTCATCCGCTCAAATCGGGCGTGACGGAAACTATTCGGATGAAGATTTTAAGGAAAAAGTTAACGCTGATTTAGCTAATAACATAGGAAATCTTTTGAACAGAACTTTAAATATGCTCGTTAAGTATTTTGACGGCGAGATAAAAAGCGAATTTATCACCGATAAATCTAACAAGATTGCAGTCATGGCAGAAAATACGAAAACTCAAATTACAGAAGCATTTAATCATTACGAAATAGCGGAAGCGGCAAATTTAATTGTATCTTATGCTGACGCGGTAAATAAATACGTAACCGAAACTGCTCCATGGGCATTAGCTAAAGAAGAAAAAATGCTTGAAACAGGCAAAGTTTTATACACTGTCCTTGAAGCTATGCGCCACATTGCCATTATGCTTTATCCGTATTGCCCTAATATTGCAGAGGATATATTAACTCAATTAAATGAAAATATAAACTTTAAATATGAAAATCTTTATTGGGGCGGTTTAAAAACAGGCAAAATAACGGAAAAAGACAAAATTAAACCCGTATTTTTAAGACTTGATTCCGAATTTGCAGCGGATAAAAAGAAAGGTTAACTCAAATTGCTGTATGATGAAGTTAAACAGAGTTATAATCCCGTTAAAACAATGTTTGATAAAGCATTAAAGGTATTCGATGTTGACTCGTTAAAAAATTCCATTAAAGAAAACGAACAAAAACTCCAGCAAAGCGATATCTGGTCAAACCCCGATATATCTTCAAAAATTTCGCAAGAAATAAAAGAGGATAAAGATAATCTTGAAAAAATATCACACTGGAAAAGTTTATCAAGCGATATAGAAACATTATTTGAATTATATGAAGAAACTAAAGACGAAACCTTACTTGATGAAGTCGAACAGACAATAAAAACATTAAAATCCGAGCTTGAAGTATGGGAAATAGAATCGACACTAAGCGGAGAGTATGATAAATCTGACGCAATAATAACAATAAATGCGGGGGCAGGAGGAACAGACGCACAGGACTGGGCGCAAATGCTTTTAAGAATGTATATGCGATATGCGGAATCTAAGCATTGGAAAACCGATTTAATTGAACGCTCGGACGGTGAAGAAGCGGGGATAAAATCTGCCACAATAAAAGTATGCGGGAAATATGCTTACGGGTTAGTAAAAGCAGAAAAAGGGGTACACCGATTAGTCAGAATTTCGCCTTTTAATGCAAACGGAAAAAGGCAGACGAGTTTTGCAAGTTTGGAGGTTAGCCCTGTTATAGAAGATTTCAGTAAAAAAATCGAAATACCCGCCGAGGATATTGTTGTAGATACAATGCGCTCTGGCGGTGCGGGCGGTCAAAATGTTAATAAAGTTGAAACTGCCGTAAGAATACTGCACAAACCTACGGGTATTGTTGTAAGATGTCAGCAGCAGCGCTCTCAATTGCAGAATAAGGAAACCGCAATGCAAATATTAGCTTCAAAACTGCTTGCAATAAAGCAAGCCGAACACGAAGAAAAGCTCCTGCAGTTAAAGGGTCAAAATGTTGATATAAATTTCGGCTCGCAAATCCGCTCTTACGTATTTCATCCTTATAAAATGGTAAAAGACCACAGAACAAATTATGAAGTCGGCAATGTAGATTCTGTTATGGACGGAGCCTTAGACGGATTTATTGAAGCATATTTGAAACAGAATATTAAAATTGAGTAAGTTCTAATTTATCAAAATCTTTTGGCGATAGCTAATCTTGTTTATTAAATAAATTTTTTTTGATTAAACATAAGTTCTGTTCTTTCATTTAAATCTACCAATAAATTGTATTTTGCGGCTTCATTTTTTGCGTATGAATATAAATTTAAAATTTTTTTAGGAATTTCATTATTAATATTTTTAGCAGACCTGTCAAAATCAAAACTGACCATATATACACCAATGTTATCAGATAACCTTAAAAACTCATCAATAAATTCTTCTTTGTCGTTGTAATTTTCTATAATTATGTATTTTAAAAGAATCTGACTTTTGTTTTTTACATATTTTAATGCCTTTTTAACATTATTTATAACCTTATTAAAGCTATCGGAATTATGAATTATTTTATAAAGATGTTTATTTCCGCTGTCAATTGAAACATTAATTACAAAGCGCTCATTTTTTAACAGTTTTTTATAAGAATTTCTAAATACAACAAAATTACTCATAATAGAAACATAAGATGTTGAATTTTTTAAGCCCCAATCAAGAATTTTATCAATTTCTTTTAAAATTCCGGGTTCACCGCCGCCTATACAAATCATAAAATCATCAGAGAGTTTATTATTTTCTTTAAGCCATTTTAAATAAGGAATAACATTATAATTATTTTTTTTCTTCTTTTCATCTTTTACAACACAATAAATGCAATTAATATTACAATAACGCCAATGACATATATAAACCGTCTTGATTTTATTATTATATTCACATTCCCTAACCTCACTCACACGGGCAATATTTTCGAAAGCCGCATTTTCGCCGGAGTTAATATATTCTTCCGTTGTTTTGTAACAGCCCTCGCATTCCGCATCCTCCAAATATATTCCGTTTGATATAGCATTTGTTTTTTCAAAAAAGGTATGCATAACATTATTAACATCACTTTTTTCGCAAATCGGAATATAAACTCCTTTTACGTTATTACAACAA
The DNA here is from genome assembly GCA_947628355.1 of Candidatus Gastranaerophilales bacterium. Lineage (GTDB taxonomy): Bacteria > Cyanobacteriota > Vampirovibrionia > Gastranaerophilales > Gastranaerophilaceae > Avigastranaerophilus. The sequence goes on from CANQZO010000111.1 coordinate 4,546, forward strand.
GAAAATACCGCATTAATGTCAAATCTTATTGATTCATTTATAAATTTACAAGGCTTCAAAATATTAAATTCCCAACAAATACATTAAAAAAATCTTAACATATAAATGTTTTAAGTCAATTTTAACATTTGTAAGTATTAAATATAAGTTTATGATAATGAGATTTTAAACAACTTAACTATGTTTTTGTTAAAATTGATATGTATATACACTAAGAGAGGTTAAGCATGGAACATTTTTACGGAGTTGTGCAAAATTACAATATTGCCATTTCTGCTGCGATATTAATTCTTGCATATATTTTTATTGCTCTTGAAAAAATACCAAAGGTTACAATAGCGCTTTTAGGTGCTGCCGTTGTTGTTTTTTCGGGACTTGTCAGCCAAGATAAAGTTATTGAGGAGGGGTTAAACGCTCATTACTTTATCAATTTTATAGATTTTAACGTAATATTTTTACTCGTTTCTATGATGATTATAGTAAATATTACGACAAGGTGCGGAGTATTTAAGTGGGTTGCAATTGAACTTTTAAAAATGACAAAAGGTAAACCATTATTGGTATTAATAGTTCTGGCATTTTTTACCGCAATATTATCGGCATTTCTTGATAACGTAACTACAGTAATATTAATTATGCCGATTACATTTGTAGTTGCAAAACAGCTTGATATAAACCCTGTTCCTCTGCTTATTTCGGAAATTTTTTCATCAAATATTGGCGGAACGGCAACATTAATAGGTGACCCGCCAAACATAATTATCGGCAGTGCTGCTAACTTTTCATTTATGGACTTTTTATCAGAGTTAACTATTATATGCTTTATAATTATGTGCGCAGTTATTGCATTTTTATATCTGTGCTTTAAAAAACAGCTTCACACAACGGAAGAAAAAATGGCGAGTATAAAAGAAATTGACAATTCAAAAACCATTACAGATTTCGCACTTCTTAAAAGAAGTTTAACCGTGCTTGCGCTTGTTATTTTAGGGTTTATAACTCACGATGTAACGCATATTCAAACTTGTATAATAGCATTTATAGGCGCAAGTATATTATTACTGTTTGAAAATCCCGAAGATACATTTAAAGAAGTAGAATGGAATACAATATTCTTCTTTGTCGGATTATTTATCATAATCGGTGCATTTGAAGCGGCAGGGGGTATACAATTAATGGCAGACTGGTTGTTAAAGGTAACAGCTGGCTCGCAAAAAATAGCTTCTTTTGTTATATTATGGGCTTCGGGCATTTTATCGGGTATAATAGATAACATTCCATATACAGCGACTATGGCGCCTATGATATCTGCAATGGAAGCGGAGAAAGGACGTGAGTTTGTTCTTCCGATGTGGTGGTGCTTATCGTTAGGAGCTTGTCTTGGCGGTAACTTAACAATAATCGGCGCAGCAGCAAATGTTATAGTTTCGGAGAACTCAGCTAAACACGGTCATGTAATTAAATTCTTGGAATTTATGAAATACGGTATAGTTGTTGTATGTATTTCACTCACATTATCATCCGCTTACATTTGGGTAAGACATTTTATGTAATGTAAGTTTTTTGCATATAAAAAAAGAGCCCGATTTAAAATCGGGCTCTTTTAATGTTACATTAATTGATTATTTAATCAATTCACCTACAGCTTTGAATACGCCCATACGTGCCTGTGCGTCTTTTTCAGCTTGGCTGTATAGTTCTTCAGCAGCTTCGGGGTTTGTCTTAAGAAGTGATTTATATCTGCCCTCGCTTCTGATGAAGTCTTGATAGCTGCCTTTAGTCTCTTTAGCGTCCCAAGTAAACGGCTGTTCATTTGCGGGGTTATATCTGTATAACGGATAATATCCTGCTTCAACCGCGCGTTTTTGTTCCGTTTGAGTCTTAGCCATATCGATACCGTGAGCAATACAAGGAGCATAAGCAAAGATTATGGATGGACCGTTGTATGCTTCAGCTTCTTGAATTGCCTTAAGAGTTTGACCTCTGTCTGCGCCAAGAGCAACGGAAGCGACATAAACATATCCGTATGACAAGCTCATTAAG
>CANQZO010000112.1 GCA_947628355.1 Candidatus Gastranaerophilales bacterium
TACTCAGACGTGCATCTCTATCAGATTCACTCTCCTCCAGACGTTTCTGCAGGTCATTGATGATACTCAGACGTGCATCTCTATCAGATTCGCTCTCCTCCAGACGTTTCTGCAGGTCATTGATGATACCCAGACGTGCTTCTCTATCAGATTCACTCTCCTCCAGACGTTTCTGCAGGTCATTGATGATACCCAGACGTGCTTCTCTATCAGATTCGCTCTCCTCCAAACGTTTCTGCAGGTCATTGATGATACTCAGACGTGCATCCCGGTCAGATTCACTTTTCTCCAAACGTTTCTGCAGATCATTGATGATGCCCAGACGTGCTTCTCTATCAGATTCGCTCTCCTCCAGACGCTTCTGAAGGTCATTAATTACTTCCAGCCTCACATTCCGATCGGATTCACTTTCTTCCAGTTTATTTTGAGTATTCACGATGGTTTCCCATCTCTTCTGATTGTCAACATGTTCCCTCAACAGATCTTCTTCCAACTCTTTATCTCTTTCATAGAATTGTATTAAACTCTTAACAATCCTCCCACACTTCATACGATCCAACAAGCTAAATACTTCGTCTCTGGATTTCACGGCGATTTGCGTTTTTGAAGCGAATAAGAACATATCATAATCGTCGCCAAAACATGCCGGTTCTTGATAAAAATATTTAAAGCCATGCTTCTCTAATAACAGCCTCATTGACCTTGTACTGTACAAAAAGATATGCTCTTTCTCCTTTAGTTGCTCAATAAATCTGGGAGTCTCCTCTAACATTTCGTCATATGTGAGGTCTTCCCTGTACCGTGGAGTTTGAATACACAAAACCCCACCAGCCCTTAACCGCTTCACAACCTCTGAAACAAACAACTCAGGTTCCATAATATGCTCTATCACGTCAAATGCCAATACCGCGTCATACGTTTCCTCTGAAGTCTGCAATTCCCCACATTTCACATTAATTTCCAGTTCTTTCGAAATATAACTGCATATTTCCGGGCTCATTTCAAAGGCCATCTGTTGAAAACCGATCGTTTTCATTAAATATGCCAGTTGTCCTAACCCGCATCCCACTTCAGCCACACTGGAAGATAACGGTACATATTTAAGTATCTTTTCCAGCCAATAGGGAACTCTGTCATGAAAATATCTGTCTATCACTCCCCCAAGAGAATCCTGACCGATTGCCTTCTCCATTTTAGTTTCCCAATAATTTTTTCCATACAAGTCATTCTCCTCGTCTTGTACAAAATATATGACCTTGCTAAAACCTAACTTAGAGATCAATGTGCCGCATTTGTTACACTTGTAATAGTGCTGGGAATATTCCATAAGATCTGTATTACCGCACCAACACCTGTTCATAATCTCTGCTCCTTTCTTCCATAAATTATAGATAATATGCCCTATAACCTATTAGAAATACCCTAACTGAATCTCTCCCGGCAAATCGCAGCATCCATGAAAAGCTATTTTCATAGGAGCTCCTATTTTTCTTGGGAAAACCGAAAATGAAGCGATTGCCGGTCTAATGCACAATCTCTCAAATGTACTGTTTACCTCCTCCTGGCTTCTCATATATCGTTTCTCATAATCACCTTGTGGAATTGCAGCCACCCCTAATTCCAATGAGTACTCTCCAACCGCAACGTTAAGTTCTACTCTCTGTAAAAAATACAACACCTTCCCGGCAGGTACATTTTCCGGCAGTTGCATATCGTATTGTAAATTATCTTTTCCATGTACAATGACATTTTTTTGGTCTGTTAAAACACAACCTACAAGCGGACAATTAATTGGTTCTTTTACCAGCACTTCCATATACGCATATAAACTTTCACCCTGTTCAAAAGAATACCTGGCGTAACCGTTCTTATCAAATAATCCAGCTTTCAAAAAAGTTGCTTTACCGTTTCCGATTTCCTTAGAGGCGTTCAAATCTATAAATGATTCTTCCCTTAATGTCCAACCTTCAAACTGAACATTACAATTACTTGCGTCAATATTTTCTTCATCTTTCTTATCCACATTATCCTCTTCCCCATGAAAATCATGCAAACGTTCGTCCTGCTCCAGAAAATAATACTGTTTAACACACTCCTTACTATCTCCTTGCTTCAATATTTGCCCATGATGTAAAAGCAATGCTCTATCGCAAAACTGCTCCACCTCGTTCATGCCATGGCTGACCAATATTATCGTCTTTCCTTCGGCCTTTAACTGATTCAACCTTGCATAACACTTCTGTCTGAAAAATACATCTCCAACAGCCAGAGCCTCATCGATCAACAATATATCAGCATCTACATTGATTGCAACGGCAAATGCCAATCTGACGAACATTCCGCTGGAATAAGTTTTAACAGGTTGACCAATAAAATCTCCTATATCTGCAAAGTCTATGATCTCTGCAATTTTTGTTTCGATATCGTTTTTGTTCACCCCTAAAATTGCAGCGTTCATATATATATTCTCATAACCAGTGCTTTCCGGATCAAATCCACTTCCCAACTCAAGCAACGCCGCAACACGTCCGTTAACCTCGACTTCTCCGGAAGATGCTTTTAGGATTCCGGCTAAGATCTGTAATAACGTACTTTTACCGCTGCCGTTTCTGCCAATGATTCCAAAGGCTTCTCCTCTTTTTACAGTAAAACTTATATTATCTAATGCAGCGAAATCCCTTCCTGAATTTATATGAAACATATGATAAAGAAATCTTTTCCCCGGTGAATCAAAAATCTTATATATTTTTGTTAAGTTCGTAGCTCGAACTGCAACCTTATTCGCATCCTGACACATCCATAAATTCTCCTCTATTCTCTTTTAATAATACTGTCATCATAAAATATCCGCAAATCCCTCTTTTGTTCGTTCAAACACCACCCAGCCAAGCACAAAAAATACAACTGAATATATCATACTAAATAAAAAATATAATATATTCAAGTTATTTCCATACAACACTACGTTTCTGAAATTCTCGATAATATATGTCAGCGGATTACAGCTACATACAAATCTAAAACTTTCCGGAACCACATCCAAAGAGAAAAAAACCGGACTTATATACATCAGTACAGTTACAATAACGGAAATTGCATTTGCAACATCCTTCAAATAAACGGAAACCGCAGAAATAAAAAGACCTATTCCTATACAGAGTATGATTAATGGCAAAAAAGCGGGGAAAATCAGAAATATCGTAACAGGGATTTTTTTATAAAGAATCAATTCTGCAATCATCAATACAATATAACTAATAACAGCATTAAATAAAGCAGACATTGTAATCATCACAGGAAGCAATTCCAAAGGAAATACTACTTTCTTAACATAATTTACATGAGAAGGGATTAAAGAAGTTGCCCTGTTCATTACTTCGCTGATCATATTGAAGGAAGATAAACCGCAAAACAAAACCATGGCAAACCAGTACTTATCTGAGACCTCTCCCCCCCATTTAGCCTGAAATATCTCACTAAAAAAATATGTATATACAATTAACATAAATATAGGAACTAATACTGACCATAAGAGTCCCAATATAGAACCCTTATACTTTTGTTCAATATCCTTCTTGATCAAACGGCCAAGCAAATAGCCATTTCCCTTTATTAACCTGAACATCTCTCAATGTAACCTCCAAATACTGTATCTAAATAATTAGTTTTAATTGTCTACATTAGAAGTAGTTGTTTTTGTTATAATCCTTTTCTTAAAAGGATACAACAAAAACATAAGCACTCTCTTAGGCATCAAGTCAAACCATCCGTTCTGATGATTATTCAATATCTCTGTCACCACCCAATGCATAGGAACCTTATGATAATATTTAAGCAAAATAGACATTGCCTCCCTCAAATGAATCTCCTTCAGCTGGGAGGTCTTAGTATCCTCATACAGGCGTGTAGCGCCAATATATTCTCTCAGGAACCCAAATTCATAGAATTGAGCCATTCTTATCCAATACTCATAATCCAGACACATCTTTAATTCTTCATTAAGTGGACCAACTCTCTTATAAGCCGCCCTACTGAACATAACGCTGGGCTGACTCAAAAAACACCTCTTTCCTAGGTTAGCATAGGAGAAAGGTTCTACCGGGTATTCCCCTATGATACTCCCCTTCCGGTCGATAAAATGGGATAAGCCGTAACACACCTCATAGTTTCCTGTGATGGCAAACTCCAGCAACTTTGCAACAGCCCTTTCATCTTCATAGACATCATCGGAATTCAGCCAGAGGTAAAAATCACAATCCGATAGTTTTTGGATTCCTTTATTAATTGCATCCGCCTGACCCTTGTCAGGTTCTGAACACCAGAATTTTAATTCCTTCTCGTATTTTTTTATAATGGATACGGAATTGTCCTCCGAGCCACCGTCTATCACCGCAATGTCCATCTCTACGTTTCTACGATTGGCAATTGCGCTTAATAATGCTTTCTCAAGATATTGTCCCTGATTATAGCTTGGTATGACCACGCCAACCCTTTTCCCCATAGCAAGTCTCCATTATTTAACCAATTGCGCCCATTTCATCCGATATTCCTCAGTGGACATATTTTCATTCTCTCTAAACAGCCGCTGCATCGCAACAACATCCTTCATTCCGGACTCCACAATAATCTGTTTGATTACTATATAATTCTTCGATAAGATAATTTTCCACAAAACCCACCGCTCCTATTATTAATAACTTTTTTCATATTCCCATCCCTATTTTAGAAGTTATCGAATTGACTTAGAATATTTTTATAAAATTCTGCGCTTTCTTCCCAAGTAACAAAACGTAATTTCTTCATTTCCGCCTTCAAATTACAATACAATTCCTCATCTTCATATTTTCTGATCAAATTACACAACATTTCTACGTTATCCTGCTCAAACCATACACAGCATCCTTCCGCTACCTCCTTTAACACTTCAACGTCAGCAGCAATCACAGGGGTACCCTTTGCAATTGCTTCAATGATCGGCAGGCCAAATCCTTCCATATAACTGCAAAACGCCAGAAATCTTGCATGTTGATATAGATAAATTATACTAACATCATCCAAACCGCTAAAATGAAAAATACGCTTTCCGTAATCCCGGTGATGAAACAAACGATTTTGAAATTCCTCCATCTTCCATCCCATATAACCTGCAAAAATAATATTATATCCCATCTCCCGCAGCCCCTTATCATATGCTTCCAACAAGAGCTTATGATTTTTACGCGGTTCTATTGTGCCCACCATAAGAATATAAGGAAATCCCGATGCTATCTTAAACAACTTATCCGGCACTTCAGCATCCGAAATCGTTCTCTGTGTTCCAAAATCGGCCCCAAGAGGAACTACATAACATGGGGGCATAACGACATTTGTTCTTTCCCCTAATTTCTTCAAATCATTTTTAGTTGCCTGCGCATTAACGATAATAGCATCTGCATATTGAATGTGGGCACCGATATAATCCATAAAGTTATAAACTCCGCGCTCCAAACAAAATTGCGGGTAATTAATGGAAATAATATCGTATATATGAGCAATAATTCTTGTTCCTTGATTTTTAAGAACCGGAAGTAAATAGCTTCTTTTCACACGACTCATCCATGACGCATCCAACTCAAAAAAACAAGTTCCTTTTCCAATCTCTTTTAATGGAACTTCTCTCCTCGTGATCATCATTTCCTTTATTCCCAAATGCTTGCAATAATATTCGCAAAACTTTTTATTATCTATTTGATAATAACAATTCTTTTTTGCATTATAATGTATTAATACTATTTCGAAGCGTACATCCTGTATTAATCGCACTGCTACTTCTCTTGTCACACGCTGAATTCCCGTAACAAAAGTTGCCAGGGTTAATACCGTAACGTCAATGTACACTTTCATAAAAATACCTTCCTGATCAGCTTTTGAATCGGTTGGGGAAGCTTCTTGCCAAACTCCCTCAAACAAGATTTGTCTGTTAACCCGTACAAAATGCCCATAAAATGATATTTTAATCCTATCTTTTGACTAAAATATGGATTATTGATCAGTTTGATCTGATTGATCGCAACTACACTGGACCCAGCAATATTTTTAAGCACTTCTTTCTGAAACTGCTCCTTAGGTAACATTTCTTTTCCTTCCCAGAAAGCTATCTCTTTTTTCTCTGGAAGACGTCTGTAAGCTACAACATAAATAGCTTCATAAAAATGATGATTATCGAGCTCAAGGAAACGGGTTATATCAATACTCTGAGGATGCATACCTACATCGCATAGGAAGGTGCTTTTCTGGTATCCAAAATGCTCTCCTTTTTCTTCCATGTTTCCAGCCACAATATCGTAAATTGAATTATAAACTTCCATTTTATCCTCAAACCGTTTTTTATAGTATATACTAATCTTATAGAGATTGCAAGAACCGATTTCCTGTTGCGATATGAAATGCATTTTAATAATACAGAATGGCGTCAATCACATCCGGAACAAAGCCCGTCCAAACAAGCGGCATAAAAATGCATTTCATATCGCAACAGGAAATCGGTTCTTG
>CANQZO010000113.1 GCA_947628355.1 Candidatus Gastranaerophilales bacterium
CAAACAAATAACATTCCCTCCTGCACGGGTGCGGATGAGAATGTTATTATGGGTAAATTTTCTTATTAACTATAAAATATTATCAAGCCCGTAAATAAAGTCATTATTTTTATAAACGTGTCTTACAGCGAGCAAAACTCCCGCCATATAGCAGGATCTGTCCATAGTATCGTGTTTTATTTTAAAGATTTGACCGTTAGCGCCGAATATAACTTCTTGAGAAGCAATGTAACCGGGCATTCTGACCGAGTGAATATGTATATTTGCGCTTCCCGTTCCCCCTCTTGAACCTTTTATTAATTCTGTTTCAGGGCAATTGCCCGTTGTAAAGTTGCCGTTAACTTCAGCCATTAATTGTGCTGTTTTTACTGCGGTTCCCGACGGCGCATCTTTCTTTTGATTATGGTGAAGTTCTATTATTTCCGCATTATTAAAATATTTTGCCGCTTGTTTTGCAAACATCATTAATAATACCGCTCCCGTTGAAAAATTCGGAGCTATTAAACAACCTGTTTTTGTTTTCTCTGATAAGTTTCTTAACTCTTTTATATTTTCTTCATTTAACCCTGTTGTACCTATAACCGATTTTACATTTAATTCCATATAAGTTTTTACGTGTTCAAATATTCCGTTTGGCTGAGTAAAATCAATTATTACATCGGGTTTTGATGTGCTTATTGCGTTTTTAATATCGGTTTGTATTAAAACTCCGCATTCTTTGCCTGCTGCCGCAAAGCCTGCGTCTGTTCCTTCACCTAAAACATCTATTGCGCAAACAAGTTCCATATCCTCGGCTTCAAGAACAGATTTTACAACCTGTTTGCCCATTTTCCCGAGTGCACCGACAACTCCTGCTTTTATCATTTTTCTACCTCGTTAATTATCTTTGACCCTTGTTATAATAACCGAAAAATAGCTTATAGTGCCGTGATTGTAAATAAATATTTATAATATTATTATAAAATTTGCAGTAAATAGGAAAATATGTTAGTATAAAATCGAAATAAAAAATAAAAGGAGAACGAAAATATGCAAAATACTTTAAAAATTGATTTTGAAAGATTGGAAAATGATATTCACTCAATCGGGAATGAACTTACTTTAGCTCAAACTTTAAATAATTTTCTTGAATGTTCACTGAACGGCGATTTTGACCTTGAAAATGCAGATAATGCCAACTTGGCGGTTATTCAAAAAAGAATACTTGAAAATATAATTGATAAGTATGATGAATTGGAAAACAGCCTTAATTTTTAGTTAAATTGTTGATTTTTTCGGTAAAATTTATTAATATTTAACTATATTGGAGGTTAATTTATGGTGCAGCCGTTTGCTCAAGGGAATCAAATAAAAAAAAGAACTTCGGTTTTGGTATTTTTGAAAGGCACTACAGCGCCTCTTGTTTTATACGTTGAAAATCCGTTAGAGCTCTATGAGGAGCTTTTGCAGGTGCTTAAATTAAATTCACCCACTACTAAATTAATTGAAAAAAATACCATAGGACCTGTTAAAAGAGTCTGCATTCAATCAACTTCAATATGCGCAGTCGCTCTGCAAGATGAACAGTATATGTAATTTATTTCATATCAACTAAAATTTTTACCGTGTTCTTTAACAGACCTATTGACCACCTTATTATCAATAAACCGCCTAATATTCCGATAATCGGGTCTAAACTCGTAAAATTAAAGTATTTCCCCGCAATTAGCGCGCTAATCGCTAAAACCGAGGTCAGAACATCCGCTAATATGTGATAATATGCCGATTTAAAATTGTAATCTTTACAGGTATTGTCTTTTTGATGTTCACAATTTCTGCAGTGATGATGTTCATGCCCGTTATCTTTGCAGTGTTTGTATTCCATTATAAATATACATACTGAATTAACAATTAAGCCTATTGTTGCAATCATAATCGCTTCATTAAATTTTATGCCGAGCGGATGAAAAAATCTTGATATTGCTTCAAAAATTATCCACAAACCTGTTAAACCTAAAAATACAGAGCTTGTATATGCCGCCAGCGTACCTATTTTATCGGTTCCGTTTTTAAACAGTTCCGAATTTTTATATTTTCTTGTCAGCACGTAAGCTATATAAGTTAATCCGAGTGCAAGAGCGTGAGTTCCCATATGGTATCCGTCAGCTAACAAAGCCATTGAATTTGTTATGTAACCCCAGCTTATCTCCGCAATCATTGTTATTATTGTTAAAATAATAACAACAAGAGTTTTCTTTTCATTATCATTATTGATTTCATGGGTGTGAGCCATAATGTTATCCCTGCTTCATATCAATTAATATTTTAACTGTATTTTTCAATAAATTTACAGCCCAAACCAGAATAAATACGGCACCTAAAATACCTGTCAGCGCATCTAAATGTATGCAGTTAAAGTATTTACCCAGAACGAGAGCTATTATTGTTAATATTGATATTAAAACATCCGATAATATATGATAATACGCTGCTTTATAATTGTAGTCTTTAGATTCTTTTATGTTTCCGTCGTGATGGTGATGATGATGTATGTGAAGTTTTCCCTCCATTACCGCAATACAAATGTAGTTTATTACCAACGCAAAAATGGAAGCGTATATTGCCTGTGTAAATTGGATTTGCTCGGGATTAAAAAATCTTGCGGCAGATTCATACATTATTCCGAGTGCAGTTATTCCTAAAAACAATGCCGAAGTATATCCTGCAAGGACACCGATTTTATACGTTCCGTTTATAAATAATGTTGAGTCTTTAAATTTTCTTGCAACTATGTATGCGGCATAAGTTAATCCTAATGTAAGAACATGAACGCTCATGTGATAGCCCTCTGCAAGCAGGGACATTGATTTTGTTATATACCCAAAGGCTATTTCTCCAATCATTGCAAATATTGTAAATATTATTACAATAAGCATTCGCCGTTCATTTTGTATTTGTGTGTTTTCTTCCATACTACTTTATTTCAACCAATTTCTTAAATGAATTCAAATCTTCTATTGTATCAATACCTATTGAATTATATTCTACCACGGCTGTTTTAATTTTCATCCCGTTATATAAAGCTCTTAACTGCTCTAAACTTTCGGCGCGTTCAATTTCCGGCTGAGGAAATTTTGTCATTTTAAATAAAGACTCGCGTTTATAGCCGTATATCCCTATATGTTTATAAAATTCAGCTATTCCAAGGTTTCTTTCATAAGGGATTTTTGACCTTGAAAAATAAAGAGCGTATCCGTTTTTATCCGTAACGCATTTAACCATATTCGGATCATCCAAATCTTCATTTTCTCCGATTTTTGACAAAAGTGTTGAAATATCCGCTTCACTGTCATCTTTAATTAATTTAATAACCGTTTCAACGCATTCGGGGTTTATCATGGGTTCATCGCCCTGCAGATTTATAATGTATGAAATATCGGGGTATTTTTCCGCTACTTCAACAATTCTGTCGCTTCCGCATTTGTGTTCGGTCGATGTCATTTCAACTTCCGCGCCGAAACCTTTTGCACATTCATATATTTCTTCATTATCTGTTGCAATTATGACCATGTCAGCAGATTTTACTTCTTTTGCTCTCTCCCATACCCACTGAATTATAGGTTTATCACATACTTTAATTAATGGCTTTCCCTGCAGTCTTTTTGAATTATATCTCGCAGGTATTATTATTGCGGTTTTACTCATTTAATCCTCCTTTTGAACAACATAAGCAAGCCATTCTTTTTGCTTCATTTCCTCGATTTGCTTTAAGCCGTTTAATTTTACGGCGTTTATTACTACTTCTTCCTTACCCTCTAATATTCCGCTTAAAACTATTTTTCCGCCCGTTTTTGTTATGCGTTTTAAATCACCCATAATTTCGGCTAAGACATTATGCAGTATATTCGCAAATACAAAATCATATTTACTGCTGCCAAGCGCGTCAGAAGATGAAGTTTGAAAACTTATATTTTCTTTGTTTATTTGTGCATTTATTTTTGCCGTTTCAACGGCCGTTTCATCCGTATCTACGCTGTCAACTGAAATTGCCCCCAGTTTTTTAGCGCAAATGCCAAGTATCCCCGAACCGCACCCGATATCCGCAGCTACTGCATTTTTAGGCATATATTTTTCGCAAGCATAAACACATAATTGCGTTGTCGCATGAGTCCCTGTTCCAAAAGCGTTACCGGGGTCAAGTGTTACTTTTATTTCATTTTGTTTTGGTTCATAACTCTCCCAGCTTGGGCATATTACTATTTTATTTGATATTTTAGACGGCTTCCAATGCTCTTTCCACTTTTTTGACCAGTCTGTAATCTCTTGTTTTTTTAAGCTGATCTCCCAGCTTCCTATATCGGAATTAAATATTTTTTTATCAATAATATCTTGTCTTTTAACTTTAAAGAACTGCTTTAATTCTTCTAAATCCAATACATCAGCAACAATGTATGCTTTTATTGTACCTTCTGTCGTATTTACAAGTTCAAGGTTTTTGTATGTTTCTTCTGCCGTAACTATTCCCTCACAGTCAAAATCTGACTGCACTATGTCACATACTATATCCGTGCATATAGGATTAATTTGTATACATACTTCCCAATAAGTTTTATCAATTACTGACAAAATACACCCATTCTTCTGAATTTGTTATATCTTTCTTCTCTGAGCTTATCTGAATTCAGCGATTTTAATTCGTTTATTGCATTCATAACGGTTTCTTTTAATGAATTTGCAGCTGCTTCATAGTCGCAGTGCGCACCGCCTAAAGGTTCTTTAATTATTCCGTCAATTATTTCCAGTTTTAATAAATCTTCACTTGTTATTTTAAGTGCTTCAGCAGCAACATCCGCTTTTGACGCGTCACGCCATAATATGGAAGCGCAGCCCTCGGGTGATATTACGGTATAATATGAATGTTCTAACATATAAACTCTGTCTGAAACGGCTAAGCCTAATGCGCCTCCCGAACAGCCTTCGCCCGTAATTACTGCAACAATCGGAACATTTAATTTTGCCATTTCTCTTAAATTTACCGCAATTGCAGTTCCCTGCGCCGTTTCTTCGGCTTTCATGCCGGGGTAGGCTCCCGGGGTATCTATTAAAGTAATTATCGGCATATTAAATTTATTTGCGTGGTTAAATAATCTTAGTGCCTTTCTGTATCCTTGAGGCTGAGGCATTCCGAAGTTATATACAAGATTTTCCTTTGTTGTTTTACCTTTTTGTGTACCGATTAACATTACGCTTTGACCGTCAATTTTAGCTATTCCGCCTATTATAGCTCTGTCGTCTGTGCCTTCTCTGTCACCGTGCATTTCTATAAAATCGGTTGTTATCAGTTTTACGTAATCCAAAAAAGTGGGTCTATCCGCATGGCGTGCTATCTGCAATCTTTGTGCGGGAGTTAAGTTTGCATATAATTCCTTTTTATACTCCATTGCCTGCTGTTCAAATGTATTTATTTGTTCTGATACGTCCATGCCTGATGACTCACTTATTTCTTTTAATTCTTTTATCTTTTCTTCTATTTCATATAAGGGTTTTTCAAATTCTAAAATAGCCATTAATCTTCTCCTACTTCTTATGCAGATTTATGAGTTTTGCTATTGTCTGCTTTAATTCGGCTCTTGATGAAATCATATCAATTTGACCGTATTTCATAAGATAATTTGCCGTTTGGAAATCTGCGGGGAGGCTTTGTCTTATTGTCTGCTCTATTACTCTGCGTCCTGCAAATCCTATTCTTGCGTCTTGTTCCGCTATGATAATATCACCTAAAGTCGCAAAACTTGCCGTTACTCCGCCAAAAGTAGGTTCGGTTAAGACCGTAATATATAATAACCCCGCTTCATTTAGTTTTGCAACTGCACAACTTGTCTTAGCCATTTGCATTAGACTTAATATGCTCTCCTGCATTCTTGCTCCGCCCGAAGCTGTCACCGCAAGCATCGGGATTTTACGTTTTAATGCTTCTTCCATTGCAAGAGTAACTTTTTCGCCGACTACACTGCCCATTGAACCGCCCATAAAGTCAAAATCCATTATGGCAGCTGATACAAGATTACCCTCTATCTTACCAACACCTGCTATTACAGCTTCATTCATATTGGTTTTTGCTTTTGCAAGCGATATTCTTTTTTTGTAAGATTCTGTATCGGTAAATTCTAACGGGTCTGCCGTTGTTATATTTCCGAATAATTCTTCAAAACTTCCCTCATCAAAAAGCTGATTTATCCTTGTTCTTGCATTTATTCTGAAATGATATCCGCATTTTGGGCAGACATCCAAATTTTCTTCCACTTCTTTTTTTAGTAATTGTGAATTGCAGTTATAACATTTAACCCATAATTTACCTATGCTGTCATCAATTTGAGTTTCTTTCGCACGGCGGGCAATTTGCATTTCTTTTCTTTGCTCGAACCAATCCTTTACTGTCATAAAAGACTTCCTCCGCTAATC
>CANQZO010000114.1 GCA_947628355.1 Candidatus Gastranaerophilales bacterium
TCTGTTCCGCTTTTTACTTTATAGCTTCCGTCTTTCTTTTTTACTACTTCTTTTACTTTACCCATAATTGGATTATACGGGTTATTTCCGCCGTCATGACCAAAAACTCTAAACCCTGTTTTAATTGTCGGGGGCAGTTGTGATATTATTCCTGCCATATAGCTTTTTGCGGCTTCTATCCAGTTATACATGCTCCCAGAGTAATCCATTACGATTTCTACAGTGCCGATATTTCCTGCTGCTGCCTGTTTTGTGGCTACATATTGCTGACCGTAATAATTATTATAAAGGTTTTGAGGTTTGCTGTTTTGTGTTTGACCGTTAGGTGCGGTTACTTTTCCGCTAGTATTTACTTTGTATTTTTGCGCAAATGCACTTAAACTTACTAACATTGTTACAATTAATACAGTTATAAGTTTTTTCATATCAGCCTCTTAATCCGTAAATTTATACTTTATTAAAGTAATGATTGCATGCAATCCGTCTTTCCAATTGATTTTTTTACCCTCGTTGTGAGCTCTGCCGTTGTATGATATTGCAGCTTCTTTTATTCTTGCTTTTTTCTTCATTAACTTGGCGGTTATTTCGGGCTCGAAATCAAATCGGTCGGATTTTATTTCTATTGATTGTATTAATTCTTTTTTAAATGCTTTGTAACAGGTTTCCATATCGCTTATGGCACATCCGTATAATATATTGGTTAATAAAGTTAAAAATTTATTTGCCATCTTATTTTTTAATATAAAATTTCCGCTGTTTTCGGCATTGATAAACCGTGAGCCGTAAACAACATCCGCTTCATTATTAATAAGCAGAGGAAGCAGTTTATTATAATCTTCGGGCGAGTACTCTAAATCAGCGTCTTGAATTACAACAAAATCCCCCGTTGCTTCTTTTAATGAGGTTCTTATTGCGGCGCCTTTTCCTTGATTTTTGGAGTGAAATAATACTTTGTATTTGCCCTCAAACTCTTTAATAATATCTGTTGTGCCGTCTGTTGAGGCATCATCCGTTAAAATTATTTCTTTTTCAAGACCGCAAAAGTCTGAATTTTCAACTTTTTCCAGCAAAAGTTTTAATGTATCTTTTTCATTATATACGGGAATTATTATACTTACTTTTTGCATATTTAAAAACCTTAAAATATATTGTATAATGAAAATGTTAGTTTGTTAAGGATTTATATGCCTAAAGTGCATGATTTGCAAAAAGAAAGCGTTGAAAATGCACTGTTGCTTTTAAATAATGCAATGGTTTTATTTGCCGATGAAAATTATAAAACAGCAGGCGAAAATTTGTCGCAGGCTCATAAAATTTTTCTGGCAAATAAAGATATTTCGGCTGTATCAATCTGCTTGTCACTTCATGGGTTGATTAACTACATCATTTCACCCGAGAGTTATTATAAATCTTTGCTATTGCTTGAGGATTCCAAATTCTTGGCTGAAAGTTCATCAGATAAAGAAATTTGCGCCGTTAATAAATTTGCATTCGGATATATATATTATGCTGAAAACAAGTATAATGAAGCATTGTTTTACCTTACTTATGCGCAGGAGTACCTTAAAAAATACCCGATATTGAAAATGAAAGCATTGGAATTGCTTGCGCTTGCATATATTAAACTTCAGGATACCAAAATGGCTTATGAGTGTATTGAAAAGGCTTCATTAATTCCCGTTGATAATATACCTGTAAAATTGCTCGGGAAGTTAAAAGAACTGTCTGATAATTTTATAAATTCAAATGCGCAGGATATTTCAAATATTTCACATACTGAAAAAGATAATGATAAAAATCGAAAAACAACACTGCTTCTTGCTTTAAGCGAGATAGCAAGAACGGTTAACGCGCAGGCTAATCTTGATAAACTTTTAATGACAATAGCCGAGCAGACAAAAATGGTATTAAATGCTGACAGATGTTCTGTTTTTCTTTATGATAAAGATAAAAATGAGCTCTGGTCAAAAGTTGCACTCGGAATGAAAAGCGAAGAAATCCGTTTTTCTGCGGACAAAGGGTTCGCGGGTTATGCCGTAAGAACCGGTGAAACTATCAGAATAAAAGACGCATATAATGACAGCAGATTTAATAAAGAAATAGATAAACATACGGGATATAAAACGTACAATCTGCTTTGTATGCCTATGCGCAATATTAAATATGAGATTATAGGCGCGTTTCAAGTATTAAATAAGAAAGACGGCGATTTTAACGACGCTGATGAAGAAATTTTACTTGCGATAGGAACTAACGCAGGAATTGCCATTGAAAACAATCTTTTATTTAATATCCAGCAAAAAATGCTCGAGGAACAAAAGGAATTATTTGACGGTTTTATTGATACACTCGCTGCTTCAATAGATGCGCGAGATAAAATAACACTCGGTCATTCAAGCAGAGTAAAAATGTATTCTGAACTTATTTCAAATCAAATGGGTTTGAATAAAGACATAACCGAAATAATATCAAAAGCGGCAATGCTTCATGATATAGGCAAAATCGGAATTAAAGACGCGGTCTTACAGAAAAAAGGCGCACTTACCAAAGAAGAATATGAACATATAAAAGAGCATGTAAAAATAACTTATGACATACTGCGTAAAACAAATTTGAATGAATCATTTTCGGAAATTGCGGAGATTGCTGCTTCACATCATGAAAAATATGACGGGACAGGCTATTTCAGAGGATTAAAGGGAAATCAAATACCGCTGGGAGGCAGAATTTTAGCTGTAGGCGATGTGTTTGACGCAATTACATCGGTTCGTCATTATCGTGACAGAATGCCGTTAAAAGATGCGTTTGATATTATGCTTGACGGTAAAAATAAACATTTTGACGGCAAAATTGTTGATTCTTTTTTTGATTTAAAATGTGATGTTATAACGGATGTTTTAATAAGTGAATATGGTAATAAAATCAAAGAAAAAGACAGAAAAATTTTATCTTCGCTCACATTAAGAGAGTTTTCCGACATACTGCACAGTGAAAACAAATCAAAGGAAAACCGCAAAATTATTGATATTATTGAATCTTATTATATAAGGCAAAAAGATAACAATTAGGAGTTATATGTATAACATATTAATAGTGGAAGACCACGCATTAATCAGGTTCGGGTTAAAAACGGCATTTGAAACAAAAGAGTTTATTTCTGAAATTTACGAAGCTGCAAATGCTTCAGACGCATATAATATAGTAAAAAAAACTCATATTGACACGGTTATAATGGATTTAGGACTGCCCGACACCAACGGCATTGAGGCTTCAAGAGAAATAAACAGGATTAATAAAGATATAAAAATAATAATATTAACTTCACATAACTCCGAGCAGGAAGTATCAGAGTCCGTAAAAGCAGGGGCAAGAGCTTATTGCAGTAAAGATATTAATCCCGACAGGCTTGCTGATATTGTAAATATGGTTATGGACGGCGCACTGTGGTTTGATCCGAAAGCTGCCGATACAATATTAAATTTAATATGCGCTCCTAAAAAGACAATTAATTTTGACGATTATAATTTGACCGAAAGAGAGCAGGAAGTGCTTAAATATATCTGTGACGGGCTTAATAACACTGAAATTTCAAAACTGCTTGATGTAAGCATTAACACGGTTAAAGTCCACGTAAGCAGTATTATTCAAAAACTCGGTGTCGAAGACAGAACGCAGGTTGTTGTTAAAGCGTTAAATAAATAATGATTTGAATAATCCCTTAAAAAATTTGCGGTCAAACGAAAAAATTATTCTTTTATAAATCAGAATTAAATTTGCCTTGTTTAATTTTTCCTTAAAATACGGCTCATTTTCTCTAATAAATTTAAACATTTGTCTTCTGATTTTTTTATTGTTTCTGAAATATTTACTTTGAGTATGCTCTTTAAAATATTTTTTATTTCCTAAAACGGGATTAGCCATAGAATAATTAGAACTGTGGCGTCTATAAGCAAATAAAACCTTGTCAATTACCGCACTTGAACCGATTAAATGGCAGAAAGAAAAAATAAATTTATCTGCGGTTATTTTTAATTTTTTAGAATTTTCAAGTAATAACAGCATATCGCAGACAGACTTTCTCATCATTGCGGATGAAGCCGGGCCCCAGTGCCAAGAGGCAAAACTATATTTGTCATTATCTAATACTTTTACACTTGTTTCCGTTGAATTTATTTCATTTGCACTTCTGTATTCGTTTAATTCTTCATAAGATTTTAATTTAATTTCAAAGTTTTCATTTATTTTAACGGGGCTGTCAGGCGAGTTAATTGTGTGCAAAACATTATTTTCGTCTATTTCAGCTTGAGCGCATGTTGTAAGAGCGACGGGGGTTTTAAGATGAGTTTCTATGTGCATTGCACAGTATTCGGGGAACAGCATATCATCGCCGTCTATTGCGCATACAAATTGACCTGTTGCAGACTTTAATCCTTTTAAAAACGATTGAAACTGCCCGATATTTGTTTCATTTTGAATAAATTTTATATCAATATCCGCATTTTGTGAAATAAAATCAGTGATTTTTTCTTTTGTATTGTCTTTAGATGTGTCGTCAACAACGATTATTTCCAAATTTTTATAAGTCTGATTTTTAATACTTTTCAAGCAATCACACACAAAATCTTCAAAATTGTGTGTGATTACGATAAAAGATACTTTTGGTAAATTTAAAAAATCTTCCATTATTCTAAACAATAGCTTTTTCTATACGATATTTTACTTTATCTTTTCCTAAAACCTCAAGGATTACACCCATATCAGCGCCGTGAGTTCTGCCTGTCAGAGCAGCTCTTACTGTCCACATTGTTTCTTTCGGTTTAATTCCGAAGTTTTCTTTAAAATATGTTCTGAAATCAGCCAATTGTTCGTGCAATTTTTCTTCGTTGTTAAAGTCATAACCGTCTAATTGAGAGTCAAAATATTTCAATATATTTTGAGCCTGTTCGGTTGAAATATTCTTTTCCTTAACGCCTTCTTCGTACTCAACATCTTTGCCGAAGAAATATGCAACATCATTTGTTAAATCGGATAATATTGTAATAGGCTCGCGGGTTGCTTCTATTACTTTTTCAAGCTGAGCTTCGGTTATTTCGTTTAAGTCATATTTGCTTAAATACGGTTTTGCCATTTGTGTCAGCTTTTTAATATCCATTTTTTTAATATATTGACCGTTCATCCAGTTTAATTTGTCATATTCGAATATTGAGTTGGAAGAAGAAACTTCGTTAATTCTGAAATCTTGTGCAATTTCGTCAAGAGTTTTAATTTCCTGTCCGTCAGACGGAGCCCAGCCTAACAGAGCTACGAAGTTTAAGAGAGCTTCGGTTAAATATCCTTTTTCAACAAACTCTGAAACGGCGGTTGCGCCGTGGCGTTTGGAAAGTTTGCTTCTATCCGGTGCAAGTATCATGCCTAAATGTCCGAACCTTGGCACTTCAGCGCCCAATGCTTCATATATTAATATTTGTTTAAACGTATTTGAAATATGGTCCTCGCCCCTTATAATGTGGGATATTTTCATTAACATATCATCAATAACAACAGCGAAGTTATAAGTAGGAGTTCCGTTTGATTTCATTATTACGAAGTCGCCGATTAAACTTGTATCTTGGTGCAAGTCACCTTTTACAAGGTCGTTGAAATGTATTATCGGTGAGTCATGGAATGCCTTTTGCGCCTTGGATATTGAAAAACGAATAGCGGGTTTTCTGCCCTCGGCTCTTAATTTAGCTTTTTGCTCCTCTGTCAAATTTTCGCATTTTTTAGAGTAAACATAAGCGCGTTTAGCTTTTGTGGCTTCTTCTTTTTCCGCTTCAAGTTCTTCGGGAGTGCAGAAGCATTCATAAGCGAACCCTTTATCCAAAAGCATTTGAGCATACTTTGGATAAATGTCAAATCTTTCCGATTGAGTATAAGGGCCGTAAGCCCCGCCTACATCTGGACCTTCGTCCCAGTTTAAGCCCAGAGCTTTTAAGCTGTCAAAAATGTTATCTATATATGCCTGGCTTGTTCTTTCAGCGTCTGTATCTTCAATTCTTAAAACATACTTTCCGCCGTTTTTCTTAGCGAATAAATAGTTAAACAAGGCTGTTCTTGCCGTTCCTATATGCAGATTACCGCTTGGTGACGGTGCAATTCTGACTCTAATTTCGTCCATTTTTCTCTCCATTTATCCTGTTATAATTTAATTTTATTACAAAAAAATTAAAAAATAAAAACTATTCAAAACAAATGATATAAATAAAATAAACAAAATAAATAAAACAAATAAAACAAATAAAACAAAGAAAACAAATAATATAAAAATTAAAGTCCATTGCGGAGTATAGTTAAACTTCTTTGCGAGGCAGTGTCAAAGCGAGGACTGTTTGAGCCTCACAAAGTGAGGCGAGTTCCGCAGCTCGAGCCGAGTTTAGAAGTTATCTATA
>CANQZO010000115.1 GCA_947628355.1 Candidatus Gastranaerophilales bacterium
GTAATGGTTCAAGACGGAACAGGACCTTTAGCCGTAAATGAGTTTAAGAAATTAAACAAAACAAGATTATTTAATCCGAAAAGGACAATATTATTTATAGACCACGCAGCCCCAAGTCCAAGAAAAGAGCTTTCAAACTCGCACAACGTTTTAAGGGAATTCGCTAAAGAATACGGTGCTGTACTGTCTGAAGTCGGAGACGGAGTTTGTCATCAAAGGTTGGTTGAAAGCTATATTAACCCGGGTGAAGTTCTTTTAGGTGCAGACTCTCACACTTGTACTTCGGGCGCTTTGGGTGCATTTGCTACGGGCGTCGGTTCAACCGATATTGCGGTAGTTATGGCGCTTGGTAAAACGTGGTTAAAAGTTCCTGCAACATATAAAATCGTATTAGAGGGTGAATTTCAAAAAGGTGTATATGCAAAAGATTTAATACTGCATTTAATAGGATTAATCGGGGCAGACGGCGCCACTTATAAAGTGCTTGAATTTACGGGAAGCGCAGTAAAAAATCTCACTATGGCAGAGCGCTTCACCATTTCCAATATGGCGGTAGAGGCAGGAGCTAAGGCAGGACTTTTTGAAACAGATGAAAAAACTTTTGAATATTTAAAAGAGCATAATAGAGCTGATAAATTTAAAGAAATCAAAGCAGACGCAGACGCTAAGTATGAAAGAGTAATAAATATTAATTTAAACGAATTAAAACCGACAATATCCTGCCCGCATACTGTTGATAACACAAAAACTATAGATGAACTTGGGGAAGTAAAGGTAAATCAAGTATATATAGGCACTTGTACAAACGGGCGTATTGAAGATTTAAGGATAGCCGCAAAAATTTTAAAAGGAAATAAAGTAAAAGAGGGAGTCAGATTGTTAGTTGCCCCTGCTTCAAGAAAAGTATTTATAGAAGCTCTAAAAGAAGGCTTAATTGAAACCTTTGCAGAATCGGGAGCAGCAATTGTTACATCAGGCTGCGGAGCCTGCGTAGGAGTTCACGCAGGAATATTAGGCGACGGAGAAGTTTGTTTGGCAACTCAAAACAGAAATTTTAAAGGCAGAATGGGAAATACTGAAGGATTTATCTATCTTTCATCACCTGCAACCGCCGCATATAGCGCAATAAAAGGATATATAGCAGATGTCAGGGAGGTCTTATAATGGAATTAAAAGGAAAAGCATTTAAGTTCGGCGATGATATATCAACAGACCATATAGCCCCCGGGCGTTTATTCCACCTGCGTTCTAACTTGCCCGAGCTTGCAAAACATGTACTTGAAGACGCAGACCCGACATTTGCATCAAAAATGAATAAAGGCGACTTTGTAGTTGCGGGAAATAATTTCGGTTTGGGCTCATCAAGAGAGCACGCGCCTCAAATAATAAAAATAGCAGGAGTAGGAGCAGTACTGGCGAAGAGCTTTGCAAGAATATTTTACCGCAACGCAATAAATATAGGACTTTTACTCATTGAATGCGATACAGATAAAATAAATGCGGGCGATGAGCTTGAAATAGATATTAAGCAAGGTTTTGTTTATAATATAACGCAAAATATAAAAATGCCTATAACCCCGCTTCCCGACGTAATGATAAAATTACTGAACGAGGGCGGATTAATTGAACATATAAAAAAACACGGTGATTTTGACTTGGTATAAGGAGATAAAATGCAGACAGTTACGCTAATCCCCGGTGACGGAATAGGACCTGAGATAACACAAGCTGTAGTTAAAATTTTAAAAGAAGCGAAAGCCGAAATAGAATGGGATATTCAAAATGCCGGTACTGACGTTATAGAAAATGAAGGTACTCCTCTGCCTGATAGAGTTATAGAATCCATTAAAAAAAACAAAGTTGCACTTAAAGCTCCCGTTACCACGCCGATAGGAAAAGGATTCAGAAGCGTAAACGTTCAGCTTAGAAAAGCACTTGACCTTTATGCAAATTTGCGCCCCTGCAAAAACATTGAAGGAATTAAAACCAGGTTTAATAATGTTGATTTAGTAATAGTCCGCGAAAATACAGAGGATTTATATGCAGGTATAGAAAGACAAATTGACGAAGAAACAGCTGAGTCAATAAAAATCATAACAAAAAAAGCCTCATTAAGAATAGCGGAATTTGCATTTAATTATGCCGTAAAAAACGAAAGAAAAACTGTACATGCCGTATCAAAGGCAAATATATGCAAGCTGACAGACGGTTTATTTTTAAACTGCACAAGAGAAATAGCACAAAAATATCCTCAAATAGAATATAATGAAATACTTGTGGATAATTTATGTATGCAGCTTGTGCAAAATCCCGAAAAATTTGATGTTTTGGTACTACCTAATCTATACGGTGATATAGTTTCGGATTTATGTGCAGGTTTAATCGGAGGTCTTGGGGTGGCTCAAGGTGCAAATATCGGTCTACAAGCTGCGGTATTTGAACCAGTCCACGGCAGCGCGCCCGACATAAAAGGTCAAAACAAAGCAAATCCGACAGCACTTTTACTTTCCGCTATTGAAATGCTTAAATATATCGGACAAAATGAAACTGCAAAAAAAATTAAAAATGCGTTATTTAAAACAATAAAAGAAGCAAAAGTTATAACAGCTGATTTAAACGGTAATGCATCAACTATAGAATTTACAAAAGAAATCATTAAAAATTTATAATTGTAAACTTATGTAACATTTTCAAAAACCATGTAAATAACCGACTAAAGATAAACAAAAAAATGCCGATATTAAAATCATACGGTAATAAATAAGGAAAGTCGGTTATGGATATTAATCAATTAAAATTTGGATTTGCCAGTTATCTTCAAACTATTAAGGGAGATGATGAAATTAATTATGACCCAACATCCGAAATTAGCATTTTTCAATATGCTAAAGAGTTTAAAGATTACATTCAATCTAAATACTCTATTGACGGAAATATTGTATCCATGAGCATTAGCGACATTCTTGATTTAGAAATCGTTAACGGAAAACTTGTTGACCCTGATAAATTAGCAGAAGAAGAACAAGATATAAACGGTGAAAAACCGATTGAAGAACTTGAAAATAATGGAGAAACACAACAGTCCGCACCACTTCCAGAAGATCAAGATACCCCCTCTGCTGACGGTGATGTTCTATTTGATGAATCATCTCTTACGGATATTTTAAATTCTCTTATGGAAGATGAACTGTTTCGCGGAACAATTGATTCTGACCAAAATGGTGAATTCAGCAACGAAGAATTGTCAAATTTCTTTAATGCAATAAATGTATATGACGGTGACGGCTCTAATGTATCTCTCGAAGATATATTAAGCGCTGCTGAGGATATTGCGAATAATAAATTTTCATTTAACAAAACATTCTATGATGAAGAAAATAATGCAACAATTGAGTCCAGTTCAAATGTTTCAAATTCGCCAACATCTGCTCAATCATCATCAAGAGGTGGAAATAAAAGTGGGGGAGGAGCTTCTCCATCTATCGCCAAAGTTGAGAAAAAATCTATTGATAACATGACTAAGCAAGAACTTCAAAATGAATTATCTTCCGCTCAATCTGATTTATCAGAAAAACAAACAACTTTAAATGATATTATCTCCGGCAATGATCCCGAATTACAAAATCTGCAGAAAAATATAAATTCCGCTTACCAAACATATCAAAATAAACTCAAAGAAGTTGACGAAGATATGGCTAAGAATGTTGATGATTTAAAACAAAAGATTGATGATAAAGAAAATGATATTAATAAGAAAGACTTAGAAATCACAAATCAAGAATCTACGGTATCTAACTGCGAAAATGAATATAAAAATGCCGTATCAACAAGAGAAAACTTAGAAATGACAAAAGCTGCTTTGGAAAGTTCGCTTGCTTTCGCGGATGACGAACAAAAAGCATTTATCCAAGCTCAAATCGCTCAGATTTCAGCTCAAATCGAACAAGCTAAACAAGCTGAACAAAACGCAAAACAAGCATTAGATGAAGCTAAAGAAAGACTTGATGATCTCAAGGAAGAACTTGATTCTTTACAAAATGAACTTGATAAATTAAATAATGATATGACTAAATTAGAAGATCAAATAACCCAACAATATCCTCAAGTTCAAGAATCTTTAACTAATTACAATAATGCTAAAGATTTATATAATACAACAAAAGCCCAAGCAACTACCGAAGCTAAGGCTGCTGTTACAAAACAACTAAATTATATTAATGAAATTAATACGGCATTAAATAAAAAAGATAATATTTCTCAAGTACGAGAATATTATAATAATGCAATGGGACAAGATATTGTTGATTATGCAGCTCAATTTGTCGGATGTAAGGAATCTGACGGAAGTGCGGATAAATTCCTTGCATCTTGGACAACATCCGCAGAAACTCCTTGGTGTGCAGCATTTGTTCAATATATATATGAGAACTCGGGATATGTTGACAGTTTACCCGAATGGTACACCGGCATTGGTAACAAATGGAGCTGCGGAAATTTATATAAAGCCGCAACAGCAGCAGGGGCAGAAATTAGTGTCAATGAAGCACAAACCGGTGATATGGTTTTATTCGACTGGGATCAAAACGGCGGTAAAGACCATGTGGGTATCATTGTATCAATTGAAAATGGCATTGTAACTACAATAGAGGGTAATACATCAGACCAAGTTGCATACAGAACTTATAAAATTGATAATCCTAAATTATCATTCTTTAAAATGATGTAAATAAAAAAGGAGCTATTAAGCTCCTTTTTAATATAAAGAATAAATATTAATGTGCAATTAATGCTAACAAAACCCCTGCAGCAACTGCCGAACCGATAACACCTGCTACATTCGGTCCCATAGCGTGCATTAAAAGGAAGTTTTGCGGATTTTCTTCCAAACCCACTTTATTAGAAACTCTTGCAGCCATAGGAACAGCCGAAACACCGGCTGAACCAATTAAAGGGTTGATTTTTTCCTTTAAAAACAGGTTCATTATCTTTGCCATAATTACACCTGCTGCCGTAGCTAAAGAAAATGCAATAATACCAAGTAAAAGTATTTTCAAAGTTTCTATTGTTAAGAAGTGGTCAGCCTGCAGTTTTGAACCGACTGTTAATCCTAAGAATATGGTTACTATGTTAATTAAAGCATTTTGCATGGTATCTGATAATCTGTCGGTAACTCCGCATTCTTTGCATAAGTTACCAAAAGTTAATGCACCGACTAACGGGCAAGCTGAAGGCAGGAAGATTAAACATAAAACTAAAACGACTATTGGGAATACAATCTTCTCGCGTTTTGAAACTTCTCTTAACTGAGTCATTTTTATTTTACGTTCTTCTTTTGTAGTTAACAATCTCATAATAGGCGGTTGAATAACAGGTACCAATGCCATATACGAATAAGCGGCAACGGCAATTGAACCTAATAATTCCTGTTTTAACTTGGTAGTTACGTAAATTGAAGTAGGTCCGTCTGCTCCGCCTATAATACCGATTGAACCTGCAGCCTGCAAGTCAAACCCTAAAACCAAAGCTAAAAGTAAAGCACCAAATATACCAAACTGAGCCGCACCTCCTAAAAGCAATGTTTTAGGATTTGCAATCAAAGGACCGAAGTCTGTCATTGCTCCAACGCCCATAAATATTATTAACGGGAACAATCCCTTATCAATACCTGCTGCAAATATTATGCCTAAAAATCCGTTAGGTCCTGCTATTTCTTCCCCTAAAGGCATTGGAATATTTGAAAGCAATCCGCCAAAAGCAATAGGAACCAACAATAACGGTTCAAACTGTTTTTTTATTCCGAGCCAAAGCAAAAAACAGCATATTAAAATCATAATGGGCTGTCCGAAGTGTGCCAAAAATTGTTCAGCACCTGTTCCTTGAACTTGCTCATGAGCGGTATTTATAAAATTATAAATACCTGTTGAATACCATAATTGAGTTAATCCGTCAACTAATTGCATTGTTTTCCTCCTAACCTACAGTAGCCATTACTTGACCGGATTGAACTTTATCGCCTTGTCCGACCGAAAGTGAATTAATAGTACCTGCCACAGGTGATTTAATGGGTGTTTCCATTTTCATTGCTTCAATAACAAGAATTTCTTCATTTTCTTCAACAGTGTCGCCTACATGTTTAAGTACCCTTAAAACAGCACCCGGCATAGGCGCTTTTACTTCCGTTCCCTCTGCGTTTCCGGTTGAATGTGAAGTTTCTTCAATTCCGTCTTTTATATCAACGGTGTATTCTTTACCGTTTACTATTGCAACTCCGTTTTGAAGTTTAACCGCAAATTTTTTGCCGTTAACTTTAACCGTGCAGCCCTCGGAATTAGAACATGTTACAGCTGCCGCTTCTGCCTTGGCAGGTTCATTTTTTCTTACACCGATTGTTCCGTGGCCTTGCAGGAATGCAATACCTTTTTCTT
>CANQZO010000116.1 GCA_947628355.1 Candidatus Gastranaerophilales bacterium
GTGGCGGAATTGGTATACGCGCACGTTTGAGGGGCGTGTGGAGAAATCCTTGGGGGTTCAAGTCCCCCTTACGACAATTTTTCTATAGAAAAATAAAACAAAAAGACTTTGAGTTATCGGCTAAAATTAATTTTACTCTAATATATTTATTGGGGATTTTCAGTATGTTGTTTGCTCAAAATATCGCAAACAAAAGATTTTTATTCCCTTATGGTTATTGTTCTTTATACTAGTCTACAATCTAAGCAAAATCTGACAGTTTTTTACAAAAAAACAAGAAGCAAAAACCGCTATTATAAACAATAGCGGTTTTTACTTGATTATTTATATTTTATTATTTTACATGTAATTTTTTTGTTTGTTCTTTTTCTTTATTTTGTTTTGGGGCATTGATTGTTAAAATTCCATGTTCAAGCGTTGCTTCGGTTTTATCAATGTCAATATTTTCAGGAAGCTGAATATATCTTGAAAATTCTCCGTAACTGAACTCCGAATGTTTATAGTTTTTCTCTTCTTCGCTTGTTTCATCGATTTTTTTAGCTTTGATATTTAAATACTCTTTTTCAATATCAATGTCTAAATCTTCTTTTTTAATTCCCGGAAGTTCTGCTTTAATTTCAAAATAGTTTCCTTTATCTGTAACTTCAATCGGCATTGAAAGTTTTTCCGAATTTTCAAAGTACATATTTTGCGGAAAATATGTGTCAAAATGTCTGTTTAACAAAGAACTGATTTCGTCATTTATTGTTCTGATGAAATTGTCTGGTGCTTTTCTAACTAAAAATCTCATAATCTGCTCCTTTCAAACTTAACTATTTACTTTCAACACTTATGTTATAAATCTTTTTTTCATAAATATTGATTTTTTTAACATTTAATTAACAATTTAAAAGAAAAGGAAAATTAGAAGCGGAATTTGTAAAAGAGGTCAAATTTGAAGAAATATTTAAGTCTGTCAATAAAAAGTGGTCGTATTATCTATAATTATTAATAAAATAAAGAACAATACTTTAGGAGCAGAAAATCCGTTCCCTGCACCTAATGAGGGATGACAAAAGAAGAACGCAGAACTTTTGTTCAAAAAGTTGCAGAGTCAAGGGAAATGATGTTAGAGCATAATAACAGAGTATTGTAACAATCCTTATATCAAGAAGTTGATGAAGGCTTTTTGTTCTTTGAATCCAATCACCCGTTATTATCTTTGTTTTCTAATTGGTTTATTAACAGTTAAAAATTTTTCTATACTTATAGTTTCATCGTAACCTAATCTTTTTTATTTCTCAGTTCATTATATATTTCAGTCAGTAATAATTCTTTAATAAATTTAAGTTTATCGGAATTTTCAAATAAACCTCTAAAGAAATTATCGTTTTCTTCATACCTGTTTATTGCAATGTCATTAAATTCTTTTTCATAAAGAGTTCTAAATGCTGTTTTATCGCCGGTTTTAGCAGAAATAGCAATTTTTTTATTTTTCATCACATCCGCTTTTAATTGAGCTAAAACTCTATCCTGCTGCGTAAATGATGTTCCGAATTTTTTATTAAATTTATCAATAATTTCAGATAGTGTGTCTTTTTCTTTATCTTTTCCCGCAGAGCCTGTGCCTGATACGGGAGGAAGATAACCCTCTTCATTCTTAAGTGTAATAGTTCCTTCGGATGTTTTTTGTAATTTATAATATTCAAGCAAAAGTGCATCATTCAAATTAATTTTATCAGAATTATCTTTTGGCAGAAGTTTTGATAAATATTTTGTATAAACATAAAGTTTTTGCATATCTTTATCAAACATTCTTGCTACTTGAATTACAAAAGAATAAATCCTGTTAAATGAGTGTAATAATGATTTAAACTCGTCTTTTTGTTTATCTTCCAAAACTTCATATCTTTCTACTGCCGGTTTTAATATAGGAGATAAAGTATCAAGTGTCGGGGTTGTTTTTTGATAGAATTTTTTAGCAAAATTTTCAACTTCGCTATATTGATATACATGAAAATCATCAAGTTTATTTTTTATTTTATAAATAGAATTAGGGTCTGTTTCTTTTTCTAAAACTGTTGTTTCATAATACGGTTGAAATGCTTGTCGAATTTCATCTTGAGTATTTGCAAAATCAAGAACAAAAGTA
The DNA here is from genome assembly GCA_947628355.1 of Candidatus Gastranaerophilales bacterium. Lineage (GTDB taxonomy): Bacteria > Cyanobacteriota > Vampirovibrionia > Gastranaerophilales > Gastranaerophilaceae > Avigastranaerophilus. The sequence goes on from CANQZO010000116.1 coordinate 2,132, forward strand.
TCTTCTTTACCTCGCATTGTCCTATTTAATCTTGATAGAGTCTGAACTGCTTTTACGCCGTTTAATTTTTTATCAACAAACATTGTATGTAATAATGGTTCATCAAACCCTGTTTGATATTTTTCCGCAACAATAAGCATATTATAATCATCATGGAAATATTGTTTTAGCTGATTTTCTTTTATTCCGTTGATTTTTTCTTCGGTATATTCCTGCCCGTTATCTTCAAGACTGCCCGAAAAAGCAACTAAAACATCTAAATCATTATAATTATGAGCTTTTATGTAATCCCTAAAAGCAAATAAATATCTTACTGCATGGAGCCTTGAAGCAGTAACGACCATTGCTTTTGCACGTCCATCTATTTTCTTTTTTGTAATATTTCTAAAATGTTCTATAATTATTGCTGTTTTTTGTGTAATATTATGCGGGTGCAGACTTTCAAATTTTGAAACCGCTCTTGCAGCCTTTGCTTTATCATATTCAGGGTCGCCTTTTATTTTTTTAGCAATTTTATAATACTGTTGATAAGTTGTGTAATTTTGAAGCACATCTAAAATAAAGCCTTCTTCAATAGCCTGTCTCATTGAATATATATGAAACGCTCTATAACTTCCATCTTGTTGTTTTTCCCCGAATAATTGCAGGGTTTTATTTTTTGGAGTAGCTGTAAAAGCAAAGAAAGATATATTTTTATGAGTTCCATGGGTTATTAATTCTTTAACCAAATTATCTTCATAATCTTCTTTGCTGTTTTCTTCTTTAGCTTCTTCCAGTGCATATTGTTCTAACAGTTCTTGAGTATCACCAAGTGCTACTTTTAATTTTTTTGCGGCAGTCCCCGATTGTGAAGAATGTGCTTCATCAACAATAACAGCGTATCTTTTCCCTGTTGCTTCAACATCTTGGTAAATATAAGGAAATTTTTGCAAGGTTGTAATAATTATTTTAGCTCCGTCATTTAAAGCGTCTTTCAGGCTTTGAGAGCCTGTTTTAATTGGTCTTACAACACCTGCGGTATGGTCAAATTGATAGATAGTATCTTGCAGCTGGCTGTCTAATATTTTTCTATCCGTTACTACAATTACGGAATTAAAAATAACTTCATCATTTTTATCGTGTAAACTTTGTAATCTATGTGCAAGCCAAGCAATAGAATTTGATTTTCCTGACCCCGCACTATGCTGTATTAAATAATTTTTTCCGCTTCCTCTTTCTTTTACATCTGCAAGTAATTTTGTAACAACATCAAATTGATGATAACGAGGAAAAATCATTGTTTCTTTAGTGCCTGTAATATTTCCTTTTTTATCTTTTATATCTTCTTTTTGCAAGTGCATATATTTATGCAGTATTTCCATTAAAGTATCTTTTGTAAGGACTTTTTTCCATAAATAAGATGTAATAAAATCATCTTCTATATTTGGGTTTCCTTTTCCACCGACTTCGCCTGCACCGTTTGAACCTTGGTTAAAGGGTAGAAAATATGTACTTGCCCCTTGAAGCCTTGTTGTCATAAATACGTTATACAAATCAACGGCAAAATGCACCAATACTCTTTGTTTAAATTCAAATAATTTATCTTTTGTAGCTCTATCAAATTTATATTGGTTTATTGCGTTTGTTGTATCCTGCCCCGTAAACTGGTTTTTTAATTCCATTGAAACAATAGGAATACCGTTTAATAAAAGGACTATATCAATACTTCTTTCATCAAGCAGAGAAAATTTCATCTGCCTTGTACAATGCAGGATATTTTGATTATATTTTTCAACAGTATCAGGGTTCATTGAGGTTTCGGGTTTGAAGTAACAAGCATAAAATTGAACACCTCTATCTTTAAAACCATGTCTTAATACTTGTAAAAGATTAGTTTCAGCTACTTCTTCCTGAAACCTTTTTAAAAGCTCTTGTTCAGGGTTATCAGGGTAATTTATGCAATGTTTTTGCCATTGTTTTTCTTGCGTTGTTTTAATAAATTTTAAAAAAGTATCTTCATCTAATGCCGTAGCACGATTTAAAGCCTTTGGCGAGCCTTTTTTAAACCCACCTTCTGTTATTAAATAATTTTCAATCGCTTCTTCAAAATTTTTTTCTTTTAATAAAGTATCTTGCATGTAATTATCCCTTTTGTTGTTTTTGTATTATTTGTTTAATTATATCAAATCTTTTATCTATTTTTGTCATTGCGAGCAAAGCAATCTTTTTATTTATTCCCTGTTATTCTCACGTAAAGCAAAACAATCTTTTTGATTTATTCTTCGTCATTGCGAGCAAAGCGAAGCAATCTTTTACTTTATTTTGTCATACAAATCTTCCCAATTATCATTAATTGAATTTACAAGCTGAATTTTTTTATTTCTTGAACCTCCTTTTATTTGTTTTTCTCTTAAAATTGCACTTTCAATATTTTCAAAAACTTCGTAATAAACAAGCTTTGTTAAATTATATTTTTTGCTAAATCCGTCAACTAATTTATTTTTATGTTCATAAACTCTCCTTAAAAGGTTATTTGTAACTCCGACGTATAGCGTAGTATTCGTATAATTAGTCATGATGTATATAAAAGATTGCTTCGTCATTTACATTCCTCGCAATGACGCTCGCTTACCCTTCTTTTCCCTGTAACGCATTCGTAGATGAGAGATTTTTTGTATTGCGTTAATTTTTCAATTAAGACTTCTTTTTCAGATATTGCCTTATCAATTTCAGAACATTTTTTGTCAAGATATTCTGAAACTTTAATCTGTGTGTCTTTTTCAGGTAAAGCAAATGAAAAATTGCTGATTTTTTCTTGTGATAAAGAAGCCATAATAGTTCCATTTTGTGATAATTGATAATACTTTTCAAATATTTCACTCTGAATTACCCAGTATAAAAATCTATTTTTATAATTTTTATTATTTGGTCTTATTATTAATAGATGGCTATTTAACGATACTTTTTCAGGCTTATTATCGATATATGCAATTTTACCAACAGTTCCGTCTTTAGTAATAAGTAAATCGTCACGTTTAACATGTATTTCAGGTGCTTCATTATATCTTTCCTCGGATATGTGATAGCAGGTTTCCCAATTTACGCGTCCATTAAGAAAATCAGTACCAGTTATTAAATATGCTCCTTCATCAAGAAACTCACTTGCTTTTAAGCCTTGCCACCCAATTCTTCCTTTTAAATAGTAATTATATTTAATTCTTCCGATTTCCCAATCTTGCGGGATTTTGCCTATCCATTCAATACTGCTGTCTTTTAGAGGTGCGTTTTTATCTAAGCCTTTTGTAACGGCTTCGGTTATAACAGATTGTTTGTATTCTTTTAATTTTTCTATAATCAGCTTTTGAACTTCAACAACCCTATCAACCTCCCCGCATTTTTTATCCAAATAATTAGTAATTCTGTTTTGTTCTTCAATTTTAGGAGTTGCAATAGAAATATTCTTTATTGCAATTTGTGAAACACCACCTATTAAACCTGTCATTTTCAAATTAAAATCAGTTAAAAATTCATCAGATTGCAAAATATAATATAAAAATTTACTATTAAAATTCTCTTTTGAACTAAAACAACAAAGTTTATTTACAAAACAAACATCTTTATCGGTAAATCCTATTTTTTTTCCTGCACTTCCTCCTTCTATACACAATAGACTTGAATTAGAAGGTGCAATCTTAAAATCCTTGTTATTTAATGGTATATATAAACCATTATCATAATTTATTGAATTTGTATCTGCATCTATATCTTTTGTTGCAATATAAGGAATTGAATTCTCGTTTAATATATAATTGTCTTTTTCATCATCACTAATACTATTGCCTGTATATAAGTTACAGCAATATTTTATTTTTCTTATATTCCAATCAAATGGTATTTCCCCAATCCATTCAATTCCTGAGTCTTTGTATTTATCGTATGTTTTTATATTATTTATCGTTTTCATTGTTTGCCTTATTATTTTCTTGTTGTGGTACTTGCATTAAATCTATACAATCTTTTATAGCGATTAATCTTTCTTCCAAAGAAACAAAATCCCCACAAGCAATTTTTGCCAGTGTTTCTCCTACATCTTTGCATTTTGAAACTTTTTCTAAATCATTCATTAAACATCACCTCCCCTATTTAGCACACTCAAGACAACATTTTTTATTGTTTCCATTTCGTTCGGGTTGCTTTCTGCAATTAACAAAGTTAGTGCAAAAAGAGTTGCACTATCTATTATCGGCATATTGTTTTTATATAAGATATTATTTTTAT
>CANQZO010000117.1 GCA_947628355.1 Candidatus Gastranaerophilales bacterium
TGTCAAAGTAACCACACCACCCCGACACCCTCGCATAATGCGGCATTTTATGCCCTTTTACAGCAATTTGAGAAAGGAAAAATTTATGATTAAGGTTATGTTTATATGCCACGGCAGAAGTCGAGGGTAAGATTTACTATCCGCTGAAATGGGGCATAGTGTTTCAAGACATTGCAGTTACACATAAATATTACTACTGTTTTACTACTAACGGAGAGAGTAATAATAGAGAGTGTAAATGTAAGAATAACAGAAAAAGTCAGGTGTGATTAGGAAAATCGTACCTGACTTTTTTAATCATTGTTTTTGCGTTTAATAAAATAAGTCTATAGATAATATGAAAATAATACATAACAATTATTACAAAAAATATAACAAAAAAAGTTGAAAAATGATAAATATTGTGGTACAATATTTTTGATGTTAATATACGCTAAATTAATCAGGTTCAAGTGAAAAGGAGATGCATAAAATGTCAGATGAAAGATCAAGAGAGTTACTCATACCATTTGAAACGTTTGATACACGTGGGATTCGTAAGGATATACCTAAAAATTTCATTTCATCGTTTTTTTCTGATATCTATATTCAGGCATTCAAGCTGGTTGATTTGATTGATAAATCTAACACCAATTACGAAAGTTACTTGAATAAAAATGCCGGGAAATTAAGACCAGAATTAGAGCTTGACGACTTTCAGAATGTCATAGCTTTCATTGGTCGGCGCGGTACAGGAAAAACATCCTCTATGCTTTCTTTTCTTGAAATGCTGGTAACAAATTACTTTCAACCTAAAAATGATGATTATTTCAAAAGTGCAAAGTTCAGCTTTATCAACAGAGGTTTTTATGCCATACCATACACAGACGCATCTATGCTTTCAAAACATGATGATATTTTTGAAACTGTACTTTCTAAAATGCTGTCAAGCTTGGACTTTGAGACAGGTAAATCATATATTAGAAGGGACAGTACGGTTAGTGAAAGTGAAATCAAGAAACTTCGTGAAGAGATATGCAAGGTTTATAACCACTACTCCAGTTTGAAGAAAAAAGAGGACACCGAGAATGCTTCTCCCTATGGTCTTATGGAAAAAATCTCAAATAAGCATAGTGTCAGAGAAGAGTTTATCCAACTTGTCAGAAAGTACACCGGAATAATCGGTCAAATAAGAGAAAATAAGAAAGCAGACTATCTTGTTATTTGCATTGATGATATTGACATGGTACATGATAAACACATGGAAATTATGCAATGCATTCATCAGTATTTCATGATCCCGAAAGTTATAGTTCTTGTTTCATTTAATAAACTTATACTCAATGCGTCTTTACAAGCAGATTTTTTCTCAAATGTGTCTATTTCAGAGTCTGACTCCGAGGAACATGATCAGCAAATGCGTTTGACAAGAAATCAGACATACGATTTTGTCAGAAAGATCATTCCGGCAGATATGTGCATAACTATGCCTTCTTGGAAAAAGAAAGATTATGTAGAAATGTCGCCCATCAAGGTAGACTTTGGTGAATATGGGGATGATAATAATTATCAAAACCTGTCAAATATCATATTTCCACGCTTGAAAGAGAGCAGCTTGTTTAAGATGATAATTGAGGAAAAAGCCAATTCTAATGAAAAAATGTTGTTGACTCCTAAAGAAATGATCATGATCATGTTAGCAGACCGTACATCGGTTTATCTTGATATAAAAGGCTTTAAGTTTCACTTTATGCAGCCGGATAGTTTGCGTGCTTTAAGCGATATGTTCTATCTTCTGTATAATATGGAAAATTTAAATAAATTTAAAAGAAGAAATAACGAGAACAGAAATGATGAAGATAAATTTCAGCAAAGTCGTAATAAAAACAGAAAAATTCTCCTTGACTATCTGCATTTCAAAATGCTGCCCGAAAATAATTTTTCAGCTGAAATCGAGGAATTCGTAAATCGAGTTTTGGATTCCCCAATGGAAAGACGCGGAAGAATTATTTGGGATTACTATTTTACGCTTTTAAGCGCCGATAAAAACCGCGAACGCATTGTTAATCTGTATGGTTTGGATTTTTATGAAGAAGAAATGAATAGGTACAAGATAGAGAAATACAGCTTTGGTGCTTTGTACAGGGTTCTGTATTCGGCTACGAGGCTTAATGTCATTGATAGAAAAGTAGTTATCTTTCTGTTGGCGTCCTTTGCATTTTCCATGCCAAATTTCATAGAATTGGAAAAAGCAAGAAACAATCCGTATATTGGTTATGATAAGCGTGATAATTATATACGCATACGTGAAGCCTTCGGACATAGCTTAATAGGCACATGGTGCAAAGATCTCTTTGGTGGAAAAAATGTTGATATTATTATTAGTAAATCAGATTATAGTGATGATTCTGCCATTAATAATCTATTGTATTTACTATCATTGATTTCATCTGACACAAGTAAACCGTTAAATGTTGAGGAAAATGAAAACGAATATATTATAAAAGCTGAAATGGATCCCACGGCTTTTATCATCAATTCCTTTATATATAAAGCAAAAACCAATATGACAAGAGTACAATTATTAAATGAAGAAATATCACTCGGCGATTTTTTTAATAAGTTATATGGAATTGATTGTAAAGCATTTGACGTGCGTTGTTGTGATGTTCAAAAAGAATTAATACATGATCTGAATTTTGCAGATTTCTTTTTGAAACATACAGATATGTCCTATAATGTCATTAAGAGGGTCATATCAAATATGATATATAAAAGCGACAATAACTTAAAGGTCACTAAAGAGCCAACAGGTAATCCGGATAAAATAATATTAGAGTTTTATCAAAAAATAATCGAGAGACTAAGTGAACAAGACGAAAAATATCATTTTAATGACGATAAAAAATTCTCTAATAGATTTAGAAAACATCCTGTTGTAGGATTGTTTTTAAATGGAGATTTTTCGAAAACAGGAATAGAGTTGAAATTCGACACCGATAAGCACACAGATGATAAATCAGCAACAAATAAACCTTCCATATGCATTTGTGCTGATATAACTGTGTAAAATAAAGAAGAAACGAAATAAGTTGAATGTTCCGACAAGCCAAATGAAGATGTCACCTTGAATGATGAATCTTAAGGAATCACACCTACACAGGAAAATGGAATAACACAATAATGATTATCGTTCCGGAGGTGGATACACAATGATGAATCGAAATAAACTGGAATCATCTGCTATATTCTTTCATTCCGTATACTTCGGAAGAAGCATAAAGGCATTTTGTGAAGACAATGATCCTTGTTTATTTTCCGAAGATGAGATAAGAAAAATGGTTATAGATGTATTGCCGCATTATAACAGTCAGCAGCTCAATGACAGAATAAAGAAGTTTATCGGATATTTTGCGGAAAAAACATTTTCTGAAAGAACAGATTTGGATTTTTATGATGTTTTGTTTGAATTTGCGGATTCTCTGCTGACAAGATTTGAGGGCAGATATTGTTTCAGATATAAATATGCGGATATCTGGCGAAGGCTGACAAAGGAAATTGATGAGGAAACTTTTGTAGCGGCAGCAGTGGCAAAAAGTGATTTAAGAAGATCTATCGATAGACGAAAACATATGGATTGGTCTTACTGTGTAGAACATGATAACCGAGAAATTAAAATGATGCTACAGCGTGACAGTGGTATTTCGGAAAATCATATGCATCTGCGTTGCTCTTCCCCTTATTACTATATGTCGTGGGTTTATTTGATGAATAACTTGGATAATACCAAATTCGTCAAAATGTTTGCCGAAATAAAGAAGTCTAACCTAAAAAAATATCCAAACGAAGAAAATGAATATCCGTTGGAACTTATATGCAAAACAGCTGCTGTAATACGTTTGTATCTATACTGCATAATTTGTGAAGCATACTTTTCGGAATATGCCACAGACACAGTTGATGATATATCTAACCTCTTGGAAGATACCGTATTTTCAACAAATGATGAAAAGGACATCTGTACTTTTCCCATCAATAAAGTTCAAGATTATATTATTCAGTTTAACACCACGGGAAATATGGATTACGCTCAAAGTTTATCATGCACTAAAAATACTCTGTATTATGACCTTTCGGGTGAACGAAGTATTGTATATTATTCATTGAAAATGATAATGGAAAAGTCCGCAGGTTTTGAAAGTGTGAGAAAGCTGTTGCTTTTATATCTGCTGATGAAGCAAAGATTCAGAACTGAGATCGTGCAAAGCAACAACAGAGTCGGTTTCTACAACTTTTCCGAATATGAAGGCAGAAAAGATTATTTTATATTCGATACTACACAGAGTGAAGAAAGCCTTGCAACGGATGCAATATGCAGTATTTGTGACGATATGAAATATCACAGAATCGAAATGCGTATTTCACCCAAAACGACATGGCAGAAACTTGCCGAAGCAATCAAATTATATGATGGTGCAATAAATAAAGCATTAAAACTAATAAATCCAAAACGAAAGATGAATTGCAGCAAGAACTTTTTTTATACGCTTCACTTTCCTAAAGAAAGTTTTATGGTTGAGCAAGGAGTATGCAGACATTGTGAACTAAGAAACAAAACTCAAACCCGTGCCCGGTCAATTACGGAATTGAGGGAATATGCCGATTATTCTATTTCAAGCAGAGTATTAGGAATAGATGCTTGTTCACATGAGATTGATTGCAGACCTGAGGTATTTGGTCTGACATTCAGATATTTGCAGGATTACGAGCCGGAGCATAAAACCCCTGATGGTAAGAAGCTGCGTCAACTCAAATCAACATATCATGTTGCTGAAGACAACTATGATATAGTGGATGGACTCAGAGCAATTTATGAAGCTGTATATTTCCTCGGACTTCGTTCCGGTTCGAGACTTGGTCACGCTACTTTGTTGGGGATGCCGCCTATGAAATATTACTCAAAACATAATAATACGGTATCCATGCCCAGACAAGTATTTCTGGATAATGTGATGTGGCTATATTACTTCGTAAGCGACAACAATATATCCTTTGAAGATAATTCCCTGTTTTTTTCATACTTAAATAATCAGTTTAGGATACATTTTAACAAAATATACATTGATGATATTCAACTCGATTTTGTTGATAGGGTTCTTGATGAAGCAAAGGATTCATGTTTACTGGATTTTCCTAAAGACAGACATACATACAACAAAGAAAAATGTGAGTTTAATATGTATCACTATCACTCAGCTTATTTGCTAAGAGGTGATGATCCGGAACTGTATAAAAACGGTTTTTTGCTAAAAAAATGTGACTATTCAGAAGAATACAGAATATGTAATACGCATACTGATATGGAAAAAGCCAGAAGAAATTTTGAAGCAAACTATCTGTACTATTTATATCACTTTTCCGACAGGGTGAAAGACAGAGGCGAGGAAATAATCGAAGAGACTCTTCCCGAATATGTCATCAAAGCAATATGTCTTGTTCAGGAAAAGATGAAAAGACTGATTGCAGAAGCGGGAATCGGAATCGAAACAAATCCGACCTCCAATGTTTTTATCAGTATTGCCGATGACTATTCCGAGCACCCTATTTCAACCTTATATGACCATAGTCTGTCAAAAAATCCACGAAATGTTCAAATGAATTTATCAATCAACACTGATGATAAAAGTACATTTTCCACTTGTCTGAGCAACGAATATGCCTATTTGTTACACTATTATGAGCATAAAAAAGATTCGGACGGAAATAATATGTACTCACGTTCCGAAATCATGCAGTGGCTTGATGAAATACGAAAAATGGGCAACGATCAATCCTTTGGCAACTGATGTTTTTGCTGTAATTATTAAACAATATGTAGCTGTTTATAAAACCCTTTTCGTCAATTTAAGTGCGATGCTACAGCATTATTGAGTCTGCTGAGTTTAACGGTATGAGTGTTTTCAGGTATTTGACCTATCTTTTGACCGAACTGCCCAAACCGGGAAACAAACCGGCAGATGAGCTGTTAGATGGTTTGATGCCTTACTCTGAAATTCTGCCGAATTATTGCAAAAATGCCCTAATTGGTCTGAACAGGTGTATCCCCTCAATCCTCCAGCGTAATATAGAAGAGGCTGTCGCACAAGCGTAAAAAAACGCAGTGCGTCGGCCCTCACATTTTTGCATAAAAGAAAATAAATATATAAAATGAATGTAAAATACCCTGTCAAAAATAATAAAAACAAAAAATT
>CANQZO010000118.1 GCA_947628355.1 Candidatus Gastranaerophilales bacterium
ACAAGAGAAACTTATAAAAAAATTAAAAAAGTTGATAAATTTGATAATGTTGTTAAAAATTTAAAAAAATATGTGAAAGAAGCTGATTCCGAAGATCCGGAAATAAATGTCAAGTATATAATTTTAAAAGGTATGAACGATAATGAAACAGAAATAAGAAAGTTTATCGAATTAATGGTTGGTATCGGAATAAAAAGAGTTTCGCTTCATATTGAACATCGTTACGCTATAGATTTATTTGAAGAAAAAGTACCGTTGCCTGAAAATTATAAAAAATTAGTTAGTCTGTTTTTCTCTTTATGCAAGGAAAATTCATTATATTTTGATAAGCCTGATGATGTTATGAACTACATTTTAACAAAATGATTTATTGTAAACCATTTTTAATCGATTCTGCATTAGCTTTATCTTCTTCGCTCAAATCCGAATTTAGTGCTTTTTCAATATCGGATTTTGCATTTTTATAATTGTTAATATCTTTATATAATATACTTCTCATCATGTAATAATGACCGCAATTTGGTGCCATTTCTATTGCATGGCTTATTGTATTAATTGCTTCTTGTGTTTTTCCCATTTTACTTAAAATATCGGTCTTTAAATCGTATAAAGAGACATCATTTTTATCTGCCAGTATAAACTTATTTACTATTTCAAGAGCTTTAAAACTGTTATTAATTTTAATGTATAGATTTGAATATTTTTCCGCTTGTAAACGTTCTCCTAAAGGAAATTCTATTATTTTTAATGCTTCTACATAATCTTCGTCTGATAAATAGCCTTTTAAAAGATAGTATGCTTTTTCTCTGTCTTTTTCACTGTTATTTTCATTCAATAAATCTTGTATTTCCGCGCGCTCAAAATAATAATTAAAATTATCATCTTTTATTTCTATTGCTTTATTTATATTATTTAGAGCTTTTTGTACATTGTTTAAATCTTTATTTATAATTGCCAGAGAAAAATAATAATCTGCTAAAGTGTTATCATCATTGGAAACTTTTGTTATTGCTTTTTTGAATAAATTACTTGCTTTTTTATATTCTAAATTTATAAAAGCCTTTTTCGCTTCTTCCGCTAATTCCTCATGATTTTTATTGTTAAAAAATGAAAACATTATTTTTCTCCTTTTTTCTTTATATTAGCATAGTATTTTAAATAATTTACAAATTTTTTTATTAATGAAACTTTTTTAAGCATTTGAATTTTTTTATTAATATTTACATTTTTACATTCTTTGAATTTTTTATAATTAATTATGTTTATAAAGTGGTTGTATTTAGGATGATTAGGAGTTGCTATGTTGTATAAATCGAAATTTTTTAAGAATTCCGTACCGTTTGATGCCCCGCCATTTTCATCCAGTAAAAGACAATCTACCATTGCACCCAGTTTTTCTGCCTTTTGAACGTACTTGGGTAATTCTTTATAATTTAATGACGAAATAACAAAATTTAAACGAAAATCATTGATTTTATTTGCCTTTTTTAGTTCAGATATATATTTTAAATTTTTTAAAACTTCTTTTAAATTTCCGTTACGAACAAGTTTTTTATATGTTTTTTCTTCCATTGAGGGAAGTGAAAATTTTATGTTTTCAATATTATTTTCTATCCTTAGTGCCTCTATATTCTCTTGTGAAGCGTATATTCCGTTTGTCACCAATTCAAATTTTATATTCGGATAATCTTTTATTATTTGTTTAATTAGCTTTTTTGAATGTTCACTTACAAAAACTTCCCCCACCATTGATAATCTTACAAATTTAGCATTTTGAAACAAAGGAATTAATTTGGTATTTATAATCTCATCCCACTTTTTTGCTTCGTTATCAGGCATTTTTCTTACTTCATCGTTGCAAAATACACAGCGTGCAGTGCAGGTATAATCATAACATAGACTGATTTCCCTTGGGTAATCAGTTATAAGTTCATATTTTAAATTATTGTTATAACTTTTTAAGCAAATATCAGTATTACAATATTTATAATCACCGTCCAAAATACTGCGTCTTAATTCTTGTGCGGCTTTTCCGTTCCATATTTCATCAGGTGTCTGTGTAAATATATTGCCTAAACAGTAACTTTTATTCCACCACCTGCAGCAGCAGTAACAATTCCCGTCTACATCTATTTCAAATTCCTCAAAGGGCTTTGAACAATAATTCACTGTTTTTCCTCGTTAATAGGCACGATATAAGATTATCATTAAAAGATTATGATGTAAATGATTTACCATAATTTGAATAAATGATAATTTATCATACTTTTTAATATATATTTAGTCTGTGAAATAGGAATGTCATTTAATAAATTCCAAAGTCTTCGCGGTCTGAAATAAAATTTCCAATATGATTTTTGTATAATTCTTAATATTTCTTCTTCCGTTAAATTATCCGGTATCCAGTCAGGTTTCGAGATAAAAGAATGTGAATAATCCGTTTGACAGGTTGTGTGCATTTTATTATATAAATCTGACCCCGGCAGTATTCTTAATGCAAAAAAACCTGCTCGGTCCAATTTACTGTGTACTGCATAGTCTGCAGTTTTTTTCATTGTTTCTTGTGTTTCCCCGGGGAGTCCGAAAATAAAGTTCCCCTGTGTTATCATTCCGGCTTCGTGCGCCCAATTAACAGACATATCAATTTGTTCAATTGTTTCGCCTTTTCTGATGTTTTTTAATATTTGATTATCGGCTGATTCAATACCAAAATCTATTAAGTAGCATCCCGATTTTTTCATTAGTTCTAAAACTTCTTTATCAACTTTATCCGCTCTAACTCCGTTTGGAGTTGACCAATTAATTTTTATATTGTTCTCAAGCAGAGCATTACAAAGGTCAATGACATAATCACGATTTATTGTTAAATTATCGTCGGTAAATTGAAGCTCTTTAATACCCAGTTCTTTTATTTGGAATTTAATTTCCTCAATTACATTGGCTACGCTTCTTTGTCTTATTCCTTTGTAGAAGTTATTGGATGAACAGAATGTACATCTTGAAGGACAACCTCTTGAAGTCATTACAATACCTATAGGGTTGCCTCTTGCAATAACTGCGTGCGGTGAATGCGGGTATGATGCGGGAGGCAGTGCAAGCCAATCAGGCATGGGAATTGTATCTAAATCCGTTACTGTTTCTGCTTTTACGACAGGGCGCTCATACCCCTCCCCATCAAACATTGTATTATCATCTTTTAAGTCTTCAAGAGTATAGACTCCTTGAATATTTTTGTAGTTAAGATTATTATCCAATACCTTTTTTATGGGAATTTCACCCTCACCTGCTACTACGAAATCAGCATTAGAGTCTTTTAATGTACTGTATGGCATAAAAGTCGGATGAACTCCGCCTAAATGAACAATGTAATTTTTTTCTTTTATTTCTTTTATTTTTCTTGAGATACTGCAGGCTTGATTATAAAATGCTGTTAAACAGTGTATTCCGATTATATCAGGATTCTCTTTTTTAACAATTTCAATAATCTTATCATCATTTAACTTGTCGCGTAAAGCATCAATGATTACTACTTGAGCACTGCAATATTTTTTTACGTAGGATGATAAATATAAAATACCAAGAGGCGGTGCAAGTACGTATGTATCAAAGTTTGGGATTATATACATTAACTTAATAATCGGATTTCCCCTTCGCTCCAATGTTTTAATTTTATTATATAATAAATTTATGATAAAGGAGATTTGTTTCAAAAATAAGCAAATAGCTTTGATTATAAAAAACGGATATACCGTCAGCGGAGTAAATTTCGTAACGGATTGTAATTCTGCTCAGCAGGTCGGGTTTATGTCTCACCCTAAAAATACGGAAATAAAGGCGCATGTTCATAAAATAATTGAACGTAAAGTTTCTTTAACTCAAGAAGTTTTAATTATTAAAAAGGGGAAACTTCGCTTGGATTTGTATTCTCAAGAAAAAGAATATATTGAAAGCGTTATTATCTCATCTGGTGATGTTGTTATTCTTTCTTATGGCGGGCATGGATTAAAATGTTTGGAAGATGTGGAAATGATAGAAGTAAAGCAGGGACCTTATTTATGCGAAAATGATAAAGAAAGATTTGCTTCCGTTAAAGAAGAAAAGGTTGTAATAAATGAGTGAATTTATCCCGGTGTTTGAACCGCTGCTTGACGGAAATGAAAAGAAATATTTAAACGAATGTATTGATAAAGGCTGGATAGGCTCAAACGGACCTTTCGTAAAGCAACTGGAACACGATTTTTCGGCATACTGCTGTCAAAAATACGGCAGTACCGTTACAAACGGTACTGCGGCTCTTGAAGTTGCGCTTCAGGCAATGAAAGATGAATATAGCTGGAGTGATTATGATGAAATAATTGTACCGTCATTTAATATTATTTCTTCGGCGCAGGCGTGTATTTATAATAAACTTAAACCTGTTTTTGTTGATTGCGAAGATGAAACTTGGAATATTGATGTTAATAAAATTGAGCAGGTTATTACACCTAAAACCCGCGGGATAATTGTTGTTCATATTTATGGGCTTCCATCTGATATGTATAAAATTTTAGATTTAGCTAAAAAATATAATTTAAAAATAATAGAAGATGCAGCGCAGGCTCACGGTATGACATATAACGGTAAAAAGTGCGGGAGTTTTGGTGATATAAGTACATTTTCATTTTATACCAATAAACATGTAGCTTCGGGCGAGGGCGGTATTGTTCTTTCTTCTGATAAAAATTTAATTGATAAAGTTAATTACTATAAGAACTTATGTTTTACAAAGGACAGATTTGTTCATAATCATCTCGGGCATAATTTAAGAATGTCTAATTTGCAGGCGGCAGTTGCTTGTGCGCAGTTAGAAAAAATAGAAAAAACAATTGCCATAAAAAAACATATAGGCGGACTTTATCAGGAATTGCTTAAAAATATTCCCGCAAAACTTTCAAAAGCAAAAATGCCTTATGCAGAAAATCATTATTGGGTATTTGGATTAGTTCTTAATGATGATATTAAATTAAATGCCAAAACAGCTATGGAAAAATTGGCTCAAGCTAATATAGAAACCCGCCCGTTCTTTTATTCGCTTCATCTGCAAAGGGCTGTCTTAAATTTAGGGATTAAAGACAATATTTCAAGGCCTGTTAGCGAAAAAATATATGAAAAAGGATTTTATATCCCGACAGGCTTGACTCTTACGGTTGAAAAAATTGAATATATATCCAATCAAATTAAAGCCCTGTTTTAATTTTGATAATATTAAAAAAGGCTTCAAATAATATATCAGCGTCGAATTTGGAAGCACCTTTTTTGCGTACTTCAAAATATATAGGGAATTCTGCTGTTTTTAAGCCGTTTTTTACCGCTTTATATTTCATTTCCGCGCCGAATATAAATCCTCTTACTTTTATGCTGTCGAGGTTAATTTTATCTAAGGCAGATTTTGTATAAGTGTTAAACCCTTCTGTCCAATCAATAAATTTGCGCCCTAAAATAAGCCTTGCATATATGTTTCCGCCAACTGAAGTTAAATTGCGGAACCAATGTTTTTCATCAGTTCCTCCGCCTTGCATATATCTTGAGCCTGACGCCACATCAAAACCTTTATTTATTAACTCAATCGCGTCTTTTATATATCTAGGATTATGCGAAAAATCGGCGTCACAGGTGGTAAATAATTCAAACCCGTTATTAATACCCCACTTAAATCCGTTTATGTACGCTTTAGCCAGCCCGCCTTTTTTTTCTTGAATAAGCAAATATAAGTTTTTATACTCCGCTTGCATGGATTTTACTGCTTCTGCGGTATTATCGGGCGAAGAGTCATCTACAATCAGAATGCTTATATTTTCATACAAATTAAATATTTCTCGTACAATTTTTTGAATATTATCATATTCATTGTACGTAGGAATTACAACTAAGTGCTTCATACTATTTTTTAAACCGATTTTTTTATTTCTGTTTCTATTTCCGTTAGGGCATTTCTAAGATTGCTTTTATCGGAGCCTGCACCTTGTGCAAAGTTAGGGCGGCCTCCGCCTTTTCCTCCCGTTAATTGTGCAAGTTTTGATACAATCTGCCCTGCATTTACGCCTTTTTTTACAAAACTGTCAGAAACTTTTACTATGTACGTAATTTTGTTTTCGTCAACAGAAGCAAGAACGATAATACTTTCGCCAAGTTTTGACGATAATATTTCACTGCCGAGCTTAACAAGATTAGCAGGAAATGCCTCAAT
>CANQZO010000119.1 GCA_947628355.1 Candidatus Gastranaerophilales bacterium
GTTGATATCTCGCTCATAGTTTTATAATATAATTTTACTTTAATTATGTAAAGCATTATAATTAAGCTATGCCTCATTTTTTAATCACTTCAAAAAATATTCAAAATAATACCGTTAAGGTTGATGATATCGGCCTTTATAAACATATTATTAAGGTTTTGCGCTCTAAAATCGGCGAGGGTATTTTATTTTTGGATGAAAATGAAAT
This sequence comes from Candidatus Gastranaerophilales bacterium, assembly GCA_947628355.1. Lineage (GTDB taxonomy): Bacteria > Cyanobacteriota > Vampirovibrionia > Gastranaerophilales > Gastranaerophilaceae > Avigastranaerophilus. The sequence goes on from CANQZO010000119.1 coordinate 209, forward strand.
TCAATATGAGACGGTTTTAACCGATATAAACTCCGATAACTTTATCTGTGAAATTAAAAAGAGCTATAAATCAAACCGAAAACTTGATATAAACCTTTATATAGCGCAGTCCGTTTTGAACTCTGACGCGCAATTTAGCGCCATACAAAAGGCAGCGGAATTGGGCGTTAAAGGCATAATCCCGCTTTATACCGATAATTGTGCGGTTAAAGAAAGTATTATTAAAAATAAAATTGAAAAATGGCGCAAAATTGCGCTTGAGTCCGTTAAACAGTGCGAAAGAGCTGACATTCCCGAAGTTTTTGACTGTTCAACACTTGATAAAGTTATTAAAGATTTTGAACAAATTATTGTATTTGCCGAACACTCCGCTCAATCTGATTTTATGACGTACGTAAAAAATAATAAAATAAATAAAACAAAAAAAATTCTTGTTATAATAGGACCTGAGGGCGGATTTTCAGATAAGGAATTTGAATTTTTCAAAAAAAATCATCTTCCGCTTATAACCCTCGGAAATCTTATATACAGAGCCGACACCGCTTTAACAGCCGCTCTTACTTCCGTAATTATCGGAGTTAACCATGGATAAATATATTGAAATAATTGAAAATGATGAAATTATAAAAAAAATAAAGCCTTATTTAAAAGAGGTTCAAGCCTATATTGTAGGCGGATTTGTACGTGATGTATTTCTCGGCAAATTAAGCCCCGACAGGGATTTAATTATTTGCACGGAAAATATCGAGCTTTTTGCAAAAAATTTAAGTGATGTTCTAAACGCTTATTTTATCGAGCTTGACAGCGAAAATAAAATATACAGGCTCGTTCTTGAGGATAAAATTAATTACATAGATATAACATGCCCGATTGAAAACAGCCTTGAAAAAGATATCAAACGCCGTGATTTAACAATTAATGCCGTTGCTTATGATATTAATAATTCCAAATTTATAGACTATACGGGCGGAATTAACGATATAAAAAATAAAATAATAAAAGGAATTTCGGATAAAAACTTTACGGATGACCCTTTAAGACTGCTTAGGATCTTTCGTTTCCACGCTAAAACGGGGTTTGAACCGGATAAACACTTAATGGAAATCACAAAAAAAGAATATAAAAACATAAATTTGCCCGCAAAAGAACGCATAAATACTGAAATTATTAAATTGTTTGAGGGCGATTACTGCTCAAGCGCTTTATTAAAAATGGATGAGGCTATGTTATTAGAAGAAATTTTCCCCATATATAAAGAGGTTAAGAAAATTCCGCCAAACTCTCATCATCACTTAGATTTGTTTCATCACTTGACAGAAACCGTTAATCAGCTTCAAATAATATACGAAAACTCTGATGAAAGAATAAAACTGCACCTTGATAAGCAGGATTTCGGCGGGGTAAAACGTATTGCATACTTAAAACTGGCGGGGTTTCTGCATGATATCGGCAAACCTTTTTGCTGGACAATAGAAGAAGATACGGGCCGCCACAGATTTATAAAACACGATGAAATCGGCTCAAAGCTGTCTGTGCAGATTTTAAAAGACTTAAAGTTTTCTAATAAGCAAATTGATTATATAAAAACGCTCATAAAGTATCATATATATCCGTCAATGCTTGTAAGTGCGCCTGACGCAAACGAAAAAGCGTTTATGAAATATTACAGAAAAATAAATGACTGCGTTATAGATAATATCCTTTTGGCTATGGCAGACAGGCTCTCAGCACGCGGCGAAAAGGTCACAAAAGAAATGGTTGAAAATAACATAAATAATTTAACAAATCTGTTAAATAACTATTTTGAAGTGCGAAAAGATATTAAACCGCTTGAAAAATATCTTGACGGCACTGACGTTATGGAGATATTAAAAATAAAACAGGGGCCTCAAATCGGTGAAATATTAAATAAATTGCAAGAGGCTCAGCTAAACGGCATGATTAGAAACAAAGATGAAGCGGTTATATTTGTAAGGCTTTTGCCAGTGCAATCGGAACAGCCAAAGAATTAGAACCTCTTTCAAGTTCGTCTGAACCGTCATAAAACATGGAATCTTCCAATCTTCTATGCCCATTTTTATCAACAGCTAAGGAATTATGGGAAACATGGCCGTCATGAATAATAGTCCCGTTATGCTCAACTCCGCCTTCAATACAAATAGCATTATCCGCTAATGCCCATAAGTTAAATGTTTCTTCGTCATTAACGGTTTTATAACTGCCTGCTATATATACCGGAATCTTAATTTGTTCAATAGCATCCAGAACATCAAGTGTCTCACTTAATTTTGTATATACACATTTACCGGATGAATTATAATTAGAAATTTTGTAATCTTTTTTATTTCTTATAATGTCTTTAATCTGTTGTCTGTATGTAGAAATATTATCGGGTGTAATCTCAATTCCAAGTTCGTTCTTAACTAATTCATTAATAGTAGAATAAGTAATGTCAAAGCCTGCAGATAAATTAACTGCTTTATATTTCATCCCATTATCTAAATTTGCTTTAACGGTTTCACAAGATTTTTTATGTGCCAGCATTGAAAGATGTGGAATATTATTATAAATTAAATCCAATAATTTTTTTGTGATTTTATGATTGTCTAAAGTTCTTTCCATATTTGGGTGTTTGTTGAATATTTTTATCAAGCCTTTTTGAATAGGGTTAAAATACTTTGTATGACTAGTATTAATTCTTGTTAAAGAAATATTAGGATTTATATATTTTATAACATTACTTACATTTGTTCCGTGTTGAACAGTACCGTTACCTCCCATTGTAAAATCATCTATAACGGCAACAGGAATATATCCTTGCTCATAAAATGAATCGGGATGAGGTGTTGCAATATTGATAAATTTGTCTGTATATCCGCTTGGAGAAGTAATTGTAAGGCTTTCGGGTGTTTTCACAATTTTGGAATAGTTAAATGAATCTGCCTCTTGTGCCTCAATTATTCCATTACCGTTTTTATCAAAATATGTGGCAGCAGTTTTTTGTTCATCCGTACCTTTTTGCGCTATTTGTTCAATTTTTGTCGAGGGCAGTATATACATCTTTATATTACTTCCTTTACTATATATAAAAAATTTTTTTTTGCCGTAATTGCTATATTTACAAATATAAAGTATAAAATCTTAACAGATTATTTCGGATTTTTTGCCAAAAAGATAATTTTTTTTTATAATTCACATGTAGAGAAAAAAGGTTAATATTATGAATTCAGTTGTAATAGTCGGAAGAGCCGGGCAAGATCCGGAGGTTAAATATTTTGAATCGGGAAAAGTTAAAACAACATTCTCAACCGCAGTATCAAGGTGGGATTACAAGAGCAAAGCGGAAACAACCGACTGGTTTAATATAGAGTTGTGGGATAAATCTGCAGAAATAGCAGGCGAATATGTTAAAAAAGGACGTCAAGTCTGCATTGAGGGCAGGCTCGTTTCCAACAAATGGACCGGTGCTGACGGTGAACAAAAAGAACGCTTTGTTATCCGCGCTAATACAATAAGACTTTTAGGCAGTAAAAACGATAATAATTAGGTTTAATTATGAATTCATCTAATTATATAGGGATAATAGCTGACGATTTAACGGGTGCAAATGATACCGCTTTGCAGTTTTTCTTAAGAGGCTGTAAAACGCAGGTTTCTTTCGGAGAAGATATAAGTATTGATGAAAATCTTAATACCGAGGTTTTTGCACTGTCGACGGAAACAAGAAATGCAAATGAATTAGACGCTGTTGAACGTGTTAAAACCGCGTCTGAAAGTATTTTTAAAAAGTACGGATTTGAATATGTTTATAAAAAAATAGATTCTGTATTGAGAGGTAATATTACAGCAGAAATAATAACTTTAATTGATACCTTAGAGTACGACGCAGCTGTTATTTTTCCTGCATTCCCCAATGAGGGCAGAACTACAATAGGCGGATATCAGCTTGTAAAAGGTATTCCTCTGCAAAGGACGGAAGTTTCACGCGACCCGCTTTGTCCTATTTTAGAATCAAATATTGTTACTTTAATTAAAAATAAATTGCCCGATGATAAAAAACAAATTGTTGACCTGCTTAGTCTTGATACAGTAATGAAAGGCGCAGGTCCTATTTTAACGAAGTTAAATGAATTAATATCAAAAGGTAAAAAATTAATTGTAGCCGACGCTGTTTCCACTACTGATTTAGAGCAAATTGCGCTTGCTGTTTCAAAAAGCGGATATAAAATATTACCCTGCGGTTCGGCAGGAGCTGCTCAGGCATTAAGTCAAATATGGCAGCCCTCAGACTCACAGGAAAGTAATATTCAAGAGCTTCCCGATTTGCCTAAACTTATGGTATCCGGCAGTGCAACTGATTTAACGGCTTCACAGATTAAAAAACTACAAGATAGTGATGATATTGAAAATGCTTATTTTATAGCAATTAAACCCGAAAATATTTTCTCCGATGATTATGAAGAAATAGCTCAAAGAATTATTAATAATCTGGTAAAAAACTATATTGTAGTGGTTCATTCCGCTTCGCTCACTGAAAACAGCCAAGAATTTGCTTCGCTTTTGATTGACCATGAAATTACAAGGGAAGCATTTATATCTAAAATTTGTAATTATCTTGCGGCTGTTACAAGAACCGTATTGGCGCAAAAACAAGCTATATTAATTACCGTGGGCGGAGAAACTTCTTATAAATGCTGCAGAGCCATCGGCAGTAAGAATTTACAAATAATAGATACCGTTGCGCCTGCCATTCCGCTTGGTATTGATCATAAAGGGCAGTATATTGTAACAAAATCGGGAAACTTCGGAACACAAAATACACTTATTGATATAGTTAAATACTTTGAACAGGACAATAAATGAAAAAAATTGCAATAACATTGGGAGATCCTAACGGAATTTCTCCCGAAATCGTAATAAAATCACTAAATTTTCTTGATTTACCTAAAGAAAAGGTCGTTATTATAGGAAATAAAGTTATTTTTGATTACTACAGAGAAAAATATTCACTCTTTTTAGAAAAAGATTATGAAATTGAAGAAATACCCTTTAAAAAGGAGGATATTAAAATCGGGGAAGAAACCGTTGAGGCGGGAGAATTCGCATTTCGCGCAATAAGAAAAGCCTGTGATTTGGCATTTAATAAAAAAATTGAAGCAATAGTAACAGCTCCCGTTTCAAAAAATGCAATGAATATGGCAGGTCATAAATATAACGGACAAACGGAAGTATTGGAGCAATACTTGGGTAATTCAACAAATAACGCTCAAATGTTATTTATCGGTGAAAATCTTTCGGTATTACTGCTTACAAGGCATATTGCGCTTAAGGATGTTCCGTTTATTCTTACAAAAGAAATGATTATTGAAAAAGTAAAAGCACTAAAAATCGCTTATGATACGCAGCTTGGAATACAAAACCCCAAGTTCGCCGTTTGTGCTTTAAACCCTCACTGCGGAGAAAACGGGCTGTTCGGCGATGAAGAAATATATCAAATAACACCTGCCGTTAAAGAATTACAACAGGCAGGAATAAATATATCGGGTCCGTATAGTGCGGATACGTTGTTTTTAACGGCAGAAAGAGAAGAACATCCTTATGACTGTTATATTGCAATGTATCACGACCAAGGATTAATCCCGATAAAATTATTAGAACATGATTGCGTTAATACAACCATAGGTTTAAGTGTACTTAGGACGTCGCCTGCTCATGGCACTGCGTTTGATATTGCGGGCAAAATCAGTGCAGACTCCGACAGTATGATTAATGCAATAAAACTCGCTATAAAGTAGGATAATTAAATGGAAAATAAAAAGTCATTATGTATATATTGCTCATCAAGCAATCATTTGCCCGATAAATTTTATGAAATATCACGTGAATTGGGTGAAATGCTGGCTAAAAACGGCTATAATATGGTATATGGCGGAACTGTTGTCGGAATGATGGGAATAATTGCCGATACTGCCTCTAAATTTGGCGCAAAAGTTACGGGAGTTATCCC
>CANQZO010000120.1 GCA_947628355.1 Candidatus Gastranaerophilales bacterium
CCTCTTGCACGCATTTCCGTAAATGCTTCGTGCCCGGGGGTGTCTATAAATACTATCTTTTTGTCTTTTTTATCTTCCAAATATACCGTATATGCACCGATTGATTGGGTTATACCGCCTACTTCGGTTGCTACGATTTTATGTTTTGATGCCCTTATTGAATCTAAAAGCGTTGTTTTTCCATGGTCTACATGCCCCATAATACTTATTACGGGTGCTCTTTGCTCTAATAATGATTCATCTACATCTTTTATTGCTTTTTCTTTTTCTTCTTTTTCAAGCTCTTGCTCGATGTATTCGTTTAAATCTTCTTCTAATACTTCAAGTTCAAAACTTTCACAGATTTTCTTTTGTGTTTCTTCCGATATTACTTCATTTACAGTGGTTAATATTCCCTGCATCATTAAGTATTTTACTATTTCCGCGGGTGATTTCTTTATTTTATCGGCTAATTCACCTACGGTTAAAGGTTTATTTATTACAACCTGCGTAATAACTTCAGTTTCGCTGTTATCTTTATTCTTTTTCTTATGTTTTTGCGAAATCGTTTTTTCAAGACTTATTAATTCTTGTTCTTCTTCTTTATTTTTATATTGTTTCTTTTCTTTCGGGCCTTTTTTCTTAAATGAATTAGGTGAAGATTTGCCCTCATATATATCTTGAGGAATTATATGGTGTTGGAGCGGACGTTTATTTATTGAGGGTCTTTCGCTTCTTTCTTTATTTTCGGTACGCTCTAATCTTGGTTTATCAAATTTTTGTCTTGGTTTTTCTCTTTGCTCGGGTCTTTCTGAGCGTAAAGTATTTTGAGCCCTTACGGGAAACTTTCCGCTTCTGTCGCTTCTTTCTCCACGGTCTGATTTTTCGCTTCTCTCTGCTCTATCCCCTCTTTCACCTCTGTCTGTTTTTTCGGCTTCCTGCTGTCTTTGTTTATTTGCAAGTGCCATTTCTTGTCTTTTTTTCTGACTGTTGCGATTGTTGTATTCAAGTAATGACCTTATTGTCGAAGGTTCATTTTGCTTTTTTTCTTCTGTTTTTTCTTTTTCTGCTGATTTTACTTCTTCTTTTTTTGTTTCGGCATGTTCTGTTGTTTTTGTTGTTGTTTCTTCTTTTTTTTCTTCGGCTGTACTTGTTTTTGGCTTTTTTATTATAAATGCTTTCGGTTTTTTTGTATTTTCCTGCTCACTGCTTTTATTTAATGATGCTTTTATTTTTTCTATTTGTGCAGGCATTAAGTTACTTGAATGTGATTTTACTTTTATCCCTAATTTGCTGTCTAAATACTCAATGAATTCTTTATTATTCATTTCGTATTCTTTAGCAAGTTCATATACTCTTTTTGTTTCAACAGTCATTATTGTTTCCCGTTTATATTTATCTATATTATAGTTGTATCACAATTTACTTTTGAAGTAAATTGTACAGTGCTTCCTTAATATTTTCACCTATTTTGACTTTTTTAACCGCCTTTTTTTCATTGATTTTTAATGCTTTTTCTATACAATTATTCTCTTTACATATATATACACTTCTGCCTTGAATTTTATTATCCGTATTTAATTTTGCTTCTTTGCTTTTATAATCTTGAGTTATTCTTATTAATTCATTTTTTTCTTTTAATTCACCGCAGATTATGCACTGTCGTTTATTTCTCTTTTCCGATTTCATTATATAAACTCACTTTTTCTTTAGCGTAATTTAAGGTTGAAGCTGTTGAGGTTATTATATATTCACTGTCATTTTCAGTAATAATTAAATCTTCTTCTTTTTCCAATTCCCGCATTGTTTCGTCATTTTTTGGCAGGATTGTTGTGTATGAATAATTTTCGCTTAATTTTATATAGCTGTAATCATCAGCAAGACTTCCCGTTGAGGTTTCATACAATATATTTATTAAATTTTCGTCTAAGAGTGATAAAAATACCTGCAGGTCATTTCCCTCAAAGCCGTTATATATTTCAAGTACATTAATACTTTCTTTATTTAATATTATTTTTATCCCCATAATCCCCGTATAATTATCGGAATACTTGGTTATATCATCTAACAGCGGATATATTACCGTGTTTAATAAATTTTTATATGTTTCCTCCGATATTTTATTGCTCGGGGCAGTTATTGTTTTTTCGTCTTCATCCTTTTCAATGCTTATAAGCGGATATGCGTTATATCCGTCAGTTATAAAGTATACGTATAAAGGATTTTCGTCCAAATAGTTTTCAATGATTATTTTTTCTTCATCATTTTCAAATAGGTTTTGTATCCATTCTTTTGCTTTTGAAAAATTGTTAACTTTTTTTATTTTTCGCTCAAATAACGTGAAATCATTACTTATTAAAAGCGGGAATTTCGCATTTCTTGCATAATCTATTGCCAGATTTTCCCTGTCAAATATTCCGAATTTAGGTGTATTTATTTTTAATTTATACAGAATTTTCTTTGCTATGGAATTAAAATAAGTAATTCTTGCGGATTCTGACAACGGAGCGAAGATTAATAAACCCTCTTTTTTAAATTCGTCCGCTATTGAATTTATTATTGCGAGTTTTGAAAACGCTATGGTAAAATCTATTCCGTTATATTTTGCGAAATCTGTAAGCTCGTTTATATTGTTTTCACGTATATTTATGCCTGTGTAAATTTCGGGTGAGCTGTTGTCATCCGTGGTGAGATATATATCATGCGAACTGTTTTCCAGTTTTATATACTTTGCAAGTAATATCGCATTTATGTCAGAACCTATTATTAATATTTTCATTTATTTGTTAAATCTTTTCTTAGTACCTGTGCACCTTTTAAATATACGTGATTTATATCTTTTTGATTGGCTTCCGTGTTTACGGTTATAAGTATTCTTATACACTTTGGAAGCGAACCTTTAATATCAAGTTCGCTAAAGCACATCATCGGAACATACTGCCATTCTTTAAAATGTTCGCGGGCAAATTTTGCGGGATATGCGCAGTCTAAATCTTTTGTCATTGAAAATACGGCGCTTACTATATCGCTTGGATTTATATTATTTCTTTTATTGATTTCATTAATTAATTCAATTACCGCTTCTTTTACACTTTCTGCCGTGTTTTCTTCAGCCGTTATTGCGCCTCTTATTCCTCTTTGAAGCATTTTATTCTCCTATTTTTTGTCCGATTTTAAGTTTCGCCCCGTTTGCATAGTCGCGGGCATTCATTATCCCTTTGCTTTCGGGTTTTACTTTTGTTATCAGCAAACTGCCTTGTGAACAGCTTATTTCAATTCCGTCTTTGCTTATCGAAGTTATTACTCCGCTGTCATTTGCGCTTTTTTGTTCGATTATTCTTGTTTCAATTATTTTAATCATTTTTCCGTTTATAAATGTGTATGCGGTAGGAAAATCTACCATTGAGCGAACTTGATTGTGGATTTGCAATGAAGTGTTTGCCCAATTTATTAGTCCGTCTTGTTTCGTGAATTTTTTTGCAATACATACGCCCTGTTCGCACTGCTTTTTAGGGGTTAATTTGCCCGAATACAAGCCTTTTATTGTGGAACAAATTAACTCCGGAGATTTTTCGCTTATTATTTCTTTTAATTCAACATCCGTCATATTTTCATCAATCGGGATTTCAAGTGTTTCACAGATATCGCCCGCATCAAGCTCTAAAACGGTAAGCATTGTAGTTATGCCTGTTTTTTTCTCTCCGTCAAATATACATCTTTGTATGGGATTTGCGCCCCTGTATTTCGGCAGTAAAGACGCATGAAGATTAATTGTTGCTATTTTGGGTATATCAAGAACTTCTTGGGATAATATCTGCCCAAATGCGTACGTTATAAAAAAATCAGCATTCATTGATTTTAATTTATCTATCAGCTCTTTATCTTTGCTTATTTTTTCTGTTTGGATACATAAAATGTTATTTTCCAATGCGCAAACTTTTACGGGAGGCGGTGTTAATTTGTTGCCTCTGCCTTTTGGTCTGTCGGGCTGAGTTACTACGGCCGTAAGCTCTATTTCATTATTTTTTATTAATTCATTAAGACTTTTTACCGCTATTTCGGGAGTCCCCATAAATACTGCTTTTATCAATCCTTAGGCTCCTCTTTCTGCGGATTTTTTTGAATTTCATCTTCTAATTCTTTTTCATCAAGCAGATAATCAGCCTCGATAGGATTTAATCCTTTTTCCGTCAGTACTTTGTCCGCTTCAAAACGATTTCTGCAATGGTCTATAAAAAGTATTCCGTCTAAATGGTCAAATTCATGCTGAATTGCTCTTGCAAGCAGTGAGCCGTCTTTGGCTTCCAATATAAATGGTTTGCCTTTTATATCGGTAGCTTTTACTTTTACATACTTATATCTTCTTACATTTGTATAAGCGTCGGGAAAACTTAAACATCCCTCATAAGAGTTTATTGCCCCCTCGAGCTTTAATATTTTCGGGTTAATAAATGTTATCGGATTCATTGTCTTGGGGTCCGTACCTGTATCTATTACAAATATTCTTAAATTTTCACCGATTTGAGGCGCCGCTAACCCCACTCCGTTTGAGGCATACAATGTATCATATAAATCGTCGACAAGTATCTGCACCTTTTTTGAAATTTTATGAACTTCTTTTGATTTTTCTCTTAAACTCGGAGTTCCGTATTTTACTATCTTCCTTACCGTCATTAATTTGTATCCTTATTCTTATATTCCTCTGTTTTTAGAGCTTCTTCGCCGTTATCTACTATTTTTGCGTGAGTATTTAATATAATCATCACTGTTGATATTATAACAGCATATAAAAAGTATTTTGTAGTATCCGATGCCGCTATATATGTTGCAAGCCAGCCCATTATTATTGAAAATACTACAAGCACAAGTACAGCTTTGTTTTGAGATAATCCAAAGTTTAAAAGTTTATGATGAATATGCTCTGCGTCGGCAACAAATGGTGATGTTCCTTTTAATATTCGTCTTAACGATGAAAAAGTTATATCAATTATAGGTACGGCAAGTATTATTAAAGGTAAGTACATTTTTATATCGGCAGTTTTCATTGAATACATTATTGATAATGTGGCAAGCAGAAAACCTCCGAATAATGCACCGGAATCGCCCATAAATATTTTTGCCGGATGAAAATTATATGTTAAAAATCCAAGCATGGAGCCTGCGAGTATAAATGCAATTAAACTGCTGACTGCGTCTGACGGCACTAATGCTACAGCCATTAAACCAAGTGTTACCGAGCTTATGGTTATTACACTTCCCGCCAGACCGTCTACTCCGTCTATAAAGTTTACCGCATTACTTATTCCCGTTATCCAGCCGATTGTTAATATGTATGACACAATCGGATGAAGTTCTATTAACCCCGCAAAAGGTACAAATACTGACGTTATTTTTACTCCGAGGCAAAATACTATTGTTGCTATGGAAATTTGCAATGTAAACTTAAATTTTGCGCTTAAACCGTATACATCATCAACAAGCCCCAGTAAAAACATTAACGAACTTCCGAGCAATAACCCCGATAATAAAGAACGATGAGGATAGTAGCTTAATATTATTAATGCTAAAAATGAAAGCATACTGCAAGCCCATATTGCTGCTCCGCCGAGTCTCGGAATAGGATGAGAATGAATTTTCCTTGCATCCGGCTTATCCATTAAGCCTTGTTTCTCGGAAAAAGTTATTACCAGCGGTATTAAAAATAATCCGAGAATAAACGCAATTACCGTTCCTATTATATTTGCTTCCGATAATTGAAGAACTGTCATAATTAATCCTCATATAAAGGGTATTTTTTGCAAAGATTTAATGAGCGCTGTCTTAATTCTTTTAAGATGTTTTCATCTTTAGTATCTGATATTTCAACAGCTTTAGCAATGATTTTACCGACTTCTTTCATATCTTCTTCTTTAAAACCTCTTGTGGTTACAGCAGGTGAACCGAGTCTTACTCCGCTTGTTACAAAAGGACTCTGCGGATCATTTGGCACAGTATTTTTATTTGCCGTTATTCCCACCTGTTCAAGGATATTTGCTATATCTTTGCCTGTTTTATTTAATTTTCTTAAATCAAGAGTCATTAAATGATTATCAGTTCCGCCGCCTACAATATCAAGCCCTTCCTCCATTAGTGAAGATGCCAGTGCTTTTGCATTTTTTACTACCTGTTTTGCATATAACTTGAAATCATCGCTTAATGCTTCTTTTAGCGCAACTGCTTTCCCTGCAATTATA
>CANQZO010000121.1 GCA_947628355.1 Candidatus Gastranaerophilales bacterium
AATCCCAGTATGCACATCCCCATTCAATATGCACTAACATACCCCGAGCGCTGCGAGGGAGTAGAAACCGAAAGTTTTGATTTTTTAAAGGCGTCAAAATTTGAGTTTTATAAACCTGATTTAGAAAAATTTCCCGCTTTAGCATTTGCCATAGAGGCGGGAAAAAAAGGCGGAACATACCCTGTCTGCATGAACGCAGCTAATGAAGAAGCGGTTTTTGCATTTCTTGAAAATAAAATAAAATTTTTACAAATTTATGAAATAACGAAAAAAATATATGACAGCTACACGGGTATTCAAAATCCGTCAATTGATGAAATTTTATCGGAAGATGAAAAAGTAAGAGCACAGACAAAAGAATTAATTAATAAAATGAGGAATTTATGAAAATATTATTTTTAAACGGACCGAATTTAAACCTGCTCGGCACTCGCGAGCCTGATAAATACGGTAATCAAACACTTAAAGATATAGAAGAATACATAAAAAAAGAAGCCGAATTATTAAATGTTGAAGTTAACTTTTATCAAAGCAACATAGAAGGCGAGCTTGTAGATAAAATTCAATCCGCAAAAAATGAATATGACGGACTTGTAATAAACCCGGCAGCATACACTCATACCAGCGTAGCAATTCGAGATGCTATTTTAGCGGTTAACATGCCCGCAGTGGAAATTCATTTATCAAATATACATAAACGCGAAGAATTTAGAAAAATATCACTTACGGCACCCGCCTGCATAGGACAGATAACGGGATTTGGCGCAAACAGTTATAAACTCGGACTGATAGCAATAACAGATTATTTAAAATCACTTCAAAATTAAAAAAGATTTTAATTTTCTTGCCGTATTATCCTTATCGGAGATAATGTGCAGTTCATTGGAATCAAAAGAAGTAGAACCGCCACCGTCAAATGCCATGGCCTTTTCCATTCCCCATTTTCTGGTAAGATTTGCAAGTTCTTCAAGCGTCATAGGATGATTAGTGGTAACAATAAAGAGATATACATTGTTTTCTCTAATCCCGATGGCAGTTCTTGCATATTTATGCAAAGCGGAAGCAGACTCGCTTACAATTTTTCCGTCTTTAACGATAACAAAAAATTCTTCTTCTAAATTTAAGTCGGGAAACAACATAGGACCTGCTTGAATTGAATGTTTTATAACATAACCGTCTTTAGGCTTATCTTTGTGCCTTGCTATATCATAAACCAAGTGTTTTTTAGAGTCCTCTAATATTCTGAATTCAGAGCGGTTTAAAATTTTATCAATATACGGTTCTAAAGTTTTATTTTTCATTAAATTTTCATTTTGTTTCGGGTCAAGCACAGTATCACCGTCAATGACAACATAAGAAACCGTTTTTTGATTTTTAGGGTCAAAAAAGCCGGCATTAACTACAAACTTTGAAAAAGTTAAATCGTAAACTTCTTTATTTTCAGCTAAATCATCAACATAAAAGGGCATTAATTTCCCTTTTATTTTAGCTGTATTTACCTCAATAACATAAACACCGACAGGGTCTTGAACAATTCTGTAGGGCATTTTTTCTTTCGCAAATACGGGAGCACAACTAAAACAAATTAAACTTAAAACAATAAAACCAAAAATTTTTTTAATCATTATAAATCCTTAACTTTTTTAAGTGCAATAATTAAAGCAACAGCACAAACAGGAGCTATCATCGAAGTAACCCAAGGGGAAAGTATTGCCTTTTCCGCTAATAAATCAAAAAACGGAATCGTAATATAATACGAAAATATAATACCGACAGCAACAAGCATTCCGATAAATTTTTGTTCTCTCGGCTTGGAGAACCCAAGCAGACAACCTAATATTGTAAACAATATGCACATAAACGAATGAATAAAGCGCTGAATATACTTATTGAGCATAAATCTGTATTCATCATCCATTTTTTCCTGCTTTAAGAGTTTTATATATTCTGAAATTTGAGCATTTGTAAGTTCTCTGTCACGATTTACAGAATATTTCATTAACTTATAAGCATTTATTGCACTTTGATTTTCCAGAATAGGCAGATTTTCAATTTCTTCAATTTGATGAAAAATACCGTCTTTAGAAATCAAATATTTTTTACCGCTGTTAATAGTCCAGCTTTTATAATCGTACTTAACAAAATCTGAAACAATAACGCTTGATAAAAGACTTGCTCCCTCATCGGTTTGATTGTAAAAATTTAAAACAATAACATCGCGGATATTATTATCATCAAAGTTAGAAACTATAATAATTTTGTTCATGGAGTCATCCGGATTTTTAACCGGGAAAACAAATTGAGAGGTTCTGTTTTCACCTTTTATGTCGCTCAATTTAGCGGCAGAAACAGGTAAAAGTTTAGAGCCAACAACAAAAGTTACCCCCATTGCAAACACGCTTAAAATAATTACTGAAGCTATAATACGGAAAAATGAAATTCCGACCCCCCGAAGTACTGTAATTTCAAAATCCTTACTTAATTTATCAAAAGTAAGCAAAGTGCCTAACAGCATACCAACAGGCAGAGCAATATTTAAGACTTTTGGAAGTTCATAAATTATAATTGAAATTCCCATTTCCACGGTATAAACACCGCTAATAGTTCTTTGGACAGTCTTTAAAAAGATTTCGGGCATAATCCAAACAATCATAAATATAACAATGCAGGCAAAACAAGCAAGAAACACCTGCGAAAAAATATATCTGTCAATCCGTTTAATTTTCATTAAAGCGAAAAATCCTTTCCGAGATAGAATTGTTTTGCAATTTCATCATTAGCAATCTTATCCCTTGAGCCCTCTATTTGAATTTTACCGTCAAATATAACGTAGGCTCTATCTGTTATTGATAAAGTAGCTTTTGGATTATGGTCGGTAATTAAGACACCAAGTCCCCTGTCGGAGAGAAGTTTAATATTTTCTTTAATTTCACCTATTGCAATAGGGTCAATTCCCGCAAAAGGTTCATCAAGGAGTATAAATTCGGGGCTTGCTGCAAGAGCGCGTGCAATTTCAACACGTCTTCTTTCACCGCCGGATAAAGATACCGCCATTGTATCTCTCAATCTCTTTATTCTAAACTCCTCAAGAAGTTCTTCAAGTTTTTTTGCTTTCTCATCTTTAGTAAGTTTATCATTAAGTTCCAAAACAAGTTTAATATTATCTTCAACAGATAGTTTTCTGAAAATAGAAGCCTCTTGAGGCAGGTAGCCGATACCTTGTTTTGCTCTTAAATTCATGGTCATTTCCGTTAAATCGGTATCATCAATAAAAATTTTACCCGAATTAGGTCTGATTAAACCGACAACCATGTAAAAGGTTGTTGTCTTACCCGCACCATTCGGACCTAACAACCCGACAACTTCACCCTTATTAACCTCTAAAGAAATATTATTAACAACAGTTCTGTCATTATAAATTTTAACAAGATTTTCCGTCTTAATTTTCATAAAAAATAACCCTTATCCAATATATACTTTAAATAAAACAAGGGTTAATGTCAAAATCGGGACAAAAATTAACAAAAAAAAAGACTCCTTTTCGGGAGTCTTTTTTATATTTTTTTGAGTTAAGCAGTAACTTTTTTACCCTGCATATCGTTAACAGGTTTCCAGTTAGCCGCCATAATTTTCTTAAATGATTTCAAAGCCGTATCTTCAAGTTCACCGAGTTCTTCAGCTTTAACTATTAATTCTCTTAAAGGAAGTAAAGCTCTTTGATCACGAAGAACACCTAATGCAGCAGCGGCGCCGGCTCTAACGAGGTCATTTTCTTTTTCATTTTTCATAACTTCAATTAAAGACGGAACTGCTTTTGTATCATTAAGTTTACCTAAAGAAGTAACCGCATAGATACGAACGTTAACCCATTCATCTTTTAACATTTTAATAACGTGGTCAACAGCTTTAGGGTTGCCTATTTCACCAAGAGCACGGGTAGCATCACATCTGACATTAACTTTTTCACTATCCAAAGATTCAATTAAAGCATCGGTAGCAACATCGCCGATTTCAATTAAAGCATCGGTAGCGGTAATACAAACTTGAGGATTTTCATCATTTAATGCTTCAACAAGCGGTTCAACCACTTCTCTGCCGCCCAAACGGCCTAATGCTCTGGCTGCACGAACGCGAACATCAACATTTCTGTCTTCGCGTAAAGATTCAATTAACGGAATTGTAGCAGATACTTCACCGAGTTCACCCAGTGCTCTTGCTGCATATAAACGAACAGAGCCGTTTCTGTCATTTTTAAGTACATCGATTAACGGTTCAACTGCGCTTGCGTCACCCATTTCACCGAGCACTCTTGCAGCATTATATCTAACTTTTTCCGAATTACTTGTTCTTAAATCATTTAACAGTTCATCAAAAGATTTCTTTGCCTGTTTTTTCCTAGAGTTCACACTTATTGTCATTCTTCCTCCGACAAAAATATACTTACTTACCTACACTTATATATAAAAAAATTTTATTCTTAATAATTGACTTTTTTATCCAAAAATTTTACGAATTATTAACATAAAATTTTTTTATTCTTTTTGGGGAGAAGATAAAATGTATTTAGAACACTTTATCAACTTTTGTTTTTATATTATATCATGTTTTTTTAAAAATTAAAATATTTCTTTTACTTATAAAAATAATTTTTATTTATTGTTTTTTTAACATTATGTCTTATTTAGTTATAAATTAAAAGTTTTTGTAACATTTTTTTACAAAAAATTAATATTTTTGCGATATGCTTATAATATATTGGTGAGGTTTGTGCATTTTATGGGGTTTAAAGATAAAGTTAACCTGTTTTTTATTTTGTGTCGGGGCTATTCCTTGCCAATTTCAATTATGTCTTGGATTGTTCCTTTTTTATTTGCTTCTTTAAACGGGGGCAATGTATTATACGGATTTATTGCACTTTTTGGTGTAGTTATTCTTCACCTCGCAACTAATTTATTTGATGATGTTGTTGATTATGTAATTGAATGTAACAAAATAAAAAATGGATTAAAAAACGATTTTAATTTTCAAAAAGGCAAGTGCTCTTTAATAATAAACAAAGAGGTCTCACTTAAAACGGCTTTTGCGGTTTCTGCTTTATTATTTCTGATTGCGGGATTAATAGGGTTGTATTTTATCGGCATATACGGACTTAAGCTCTTATATATCATAATTCCGTCGGCATTTATATTTTTGCTTTATCCCATATTGGGCTCAATGGGGTTTGGTGAAGTTCTTGTTGCTATTGTTTTTTCTCCGCTTTTATATTCGGGTGTTTATTTTGTAATGACGGGCGGATTTTCTTATGATATTTTAGCAATTTCAATTTCCACTGGATTATTTGTTGTTGCGGTTTTACACAATCATATGCTTTTAGATTATAAGTATGACAAAACAAACAGAAAGATGACACTTTCAAGACTTTGCGGGAATGAAAGAAACGCACTTATTCTGCTTATAATATTCATTATTTCGGCTTATTTAAACATATTAATAAGAGTAATATTAAAAACATTACCGCCCGTTTATTTATTGACGTTATTATCAATCCCGACTGCCATTATATTAATTAAGACAATGAATACTCATATAAAAAATCCTGATGAAGAAATAAAATATAATATATTAATGGGCAGTATGAGAGGTGAAAATCAAGCGCCAAAAGAGCAGAAAAATTTTATAAGAAAGTTTTTAATTATGCAAAATCTGCTTGCATTATTTACCGTATTACTTTGTATAGCAATAATTTTGGACAGTATAATAAACCATGTATATCATTGAAAAAATTATAAGAATATTAAACAAATTGAAAAATCGGGAGAATAATATAATTGTTCCAAACGAAGAAAATGAACCCGAGCTTGAGGATATATTAACCTGTAAGCATACATTTCTACCCGTAGATTCAACGGGAGAAGTTTTTGCGTGTACAAAATGCGGGTATTTAGTCACAAAAGACAGACTAAAAATTAATAAGGACTCCGTTTGAACAATAAAGTATATTTATCCTCACCGTAATATAAAGTAATTATAATATACTTAACTTCAACTTCTACATTAACATAAGATGACGGCGGAGTTACACGTCCCGAATTTTTAGCGGTATCATAAAATTTCTTTCGCACGCCGGAGGTAAACTTCTGCCAGCCGTTTAACTTAATTTTAGGAACATTTGCATCATAAAAATTTATCGGAGTATCCTCTTTTTTTGCGGC
>CANQZO010000122.1 GCA_947628355.1 Candidatus Gastranaerophilales bacterium
TTGATGATGAACAAATAGATAATATGTCTATTAATGATATTAATGAACTTTTTGAAGATGTTATTGAAATACCTGATAATTTCAAATTAGCAGCCTTTTGCCGGACTAGTGGAAAGCTAACTGTTTCTAGCGACAATAAAGTTTAATGCAAAGACAATACTCATATTTTAATAAAGGGAGCTTAAAGCAGATTACTATCATTACTGATGAAAAGCTCCGTATTTTTAAAGTCATTCAGGACAATAACAATTTTGTTATTTCTTTTGATGACCCTAATTTTACTTACTTTCTTAAAATATTTGATATTTTTTTAATTAAATATGATTTTATTAAAACCTTTACACTTGAACTTAACTTTGACTGTAATCTTACTTGCAAACACTGCTATCAAGATAAAAATCTTATCGGCACACAATTATCTTTTAAGTCAGCTAAAAAGATTATTGATGACGCCTATATGCTTGGAGCTTTTGAAATTATTTTATCCGGCGGTGAATGCACTATTAATAAGGATTTTTTGAAAATCGCAAACTATATTAACTCTAAAGACTTATATCTAACTGTTTTAACCAACGGACTAAAACTTTTCGATGATAATAATTTATTTAATAATTTTGTTAAACTTGTCCCCAAATTTGTCCAAATATCCTTATACAGTATGAATCCGGATGTACATGATTTTATTACTGGGGTTAAAGGCTCTCATTTTAAAACTTTATCCGTTATTAATAAACTTATTGATAATAATATAAAGGTTAATATTGCATGCCCTATTCTCTCTTACAACTCTAAAGATTATAAAGAGGTTCTTGAGTTTGCAAAATCTATTGGCTCTGATTTTCCCTTTGGTTGTTTATTTATTAACAATCCCTGTAACAAAAATTCAAATTCTAAAGTTTCTGCAAAATTTATTGAAAATTTTTATTTTGATTTTTTTAACGAGAATAAAAGAGATAAATTTTTGAAAAATGATAATTTTATTTGTGAAGCAGGTATTAAGTCATTGAACATCAGACCCAATCTTGATATTACACCCTGTTGTGGAATGAACTATATTATAGGCAATCTCAAAACTATTTCTTTATTGGATTTAAAAAATACCGTGCTTAAAGAATACAAAAAAACTTTTATCCGCAGCAATTTAAAAAACTGTTTTAAACACGAGTATTGCAAATTTTGCGCTTACTGCTCTGCCCCATCCACTTATGAAAGCAAATTTTTAAAAAAATCACCCACACTTTGCGAGGACGCTAAAGCATACTATAGTGCATATATTAAAAAAAGTACAAATAGCACTAACGAGTAGTTGAAAAATCGAACCGATTATGCTACGATTTTGGCATGGATAGTTATATGTAAGGGGGCTTTCATGAAAATACAAGCGGTTAATTCAATTTCAAACTGCACACCAGTTAAACCTGTTGAATTTGCAAAAAGAAAACAAAAGCCCGTTGTTAAGGAAACTCCTGCAATAAAAGAAGATTCGTTCTCATCTTCTCAAAATATAACAGAGCAAAAATATAATTTTGCATGCCGACTCGCCGCATATTATAAAACTCAATATGAAAATCTTTTAAAAACAGGTTCTTGTTTGGCTTAAATTTGCTTAATAACTGGACTTTCAGCTTGATGTATGCTATTTATTACTTATGAGTAATAAAAAATATTGGTGCGCATTTTCAAAATTAACTAAAACAAGCCACGCTTTTACAAATCTTTTGTATCAGCACTTTGGCTCTATAGAACTTGCATGGCACGCCCAGCCCTATGATTTATGGAAAATAGAAGGAATTAGAAAAAGCTCAATTGAAAGTTTTATTCAAGAGCGAAATAATGTTAATCCGGATGAATGTTTGGAATATATTGAAAAACGAGGAATAACTTTTTTGTGTCCCGAAGATGATGATTACCCCGAAGCATTAAGATATATTGATGAACAGCCTGCAGGGTTATTTGTATTAGGAGATTTAAAAAACTGTAATCTTCAAAGGACTCTGGCTGTTGTAGGCTCTCGTAAAGCAAGTGAAAATTCCAAAAATACATTAAGAAAAATTTTATCGGGGTTCCATGATACTGATATTTGTATTGTTTCGGGGCTCGCCGAGGGTATTGATACCGTCGCACATAAATCTGCAGTAGACAATAACATGAAAACCATTGCCATTATCGGCGGTGGATTTGATAAATTATACCCGAAATCCAATGAAAAACTTTTTAATCAAATAAAAGACGGGGCAGGTGCAATAATATCAGAATACTGGGTTGATGTTGACGCTATAAGCTGGCATTTCCCGCTTCGTAACAGACTCGTATCGGGAATATCAAAAGGTGTTCTTGTAGCAGAAGCCGCAATAAAATCCGGTGCTATGATAACAGCTAAACTTGCACTTGAACAGGGAAAAGAATTAATGTGCATGCCGGGGTTAATTTCAAATCCGAATACAGAGGGTATATACAAACTTTTAAAAACAGGTGCCGCAATAGTTACAAATCATAACGATATATTAGATGCAATGGGCTGGAAAATTGATATTCAAAAAACGGATAAAATGCCTGCCGATACTAACTTTACTGATGATGAGAAAAAAATAATCGATTGCATAAAAAAAGATATGTTGACCTTGGATGAAATTATTTTAAAAACCGACTTGAATATAAATGATTTAATGGTACTATTAACAAAGTTAGAATTGGACGGAACAATTAAGCGGACTGACGGGGAAAAGTACATTTCGCTTATATAGAGAGGCATATAAAACTAGGTTTTATGACAAAGAAAAAAGAAAATATACTCGTAATAGTAGAGTCACCTGCGAAATCCAAAACAATAAAAAAAATATTGGGAAGTTCGTATGAAATAGAAGCGAGCTACGGGCATATAAGAGATTTTCCGCCTAAAGTGCTCGGTTTTGATGTGCAGAATAATTTTACACCGTCATTTGAAGTAATCCCCGAAAAAAAAGCCGTTGTAAAAAAATTAAACGATTTGGCCCAGAAAGCAGATAAAGTTTTATTGGCATCCGACCCCGACCGCGAGGGAGAAGCTATAGCATGGCATGTTAGGCAGGTAATTAATGTGCCAGATAACAAGGTATTTAGAATAGAATTTAACGAAATTACACCAAAAGCCGTAACATACGCAGTTGAGCATTCACGCCAAATAGATATGAGCAGAGTAAAAGCTCAACAGACAAGACAAATTTTGGATAGGCTCGTAGGCTATAAAATAAGCCCTGTTTTATGGGAAAAAATGAGGAATTACCACCTGTCTGCAGGCAGAGTTCAAAGCGTGGCTTTAAGAATGATATGCGAACGCGAGGATGAAATAAAAGCATTTACCCCCGTTGAATATTGGACAGTTACGGCTGATTTATTAAAAGATAAATCGAAATTCAGCGCAGAGCTTGCAAAATATAAAAATAAAAAGCCCGAAATAAAAAATGAAGCTGAAGCCGATAAAATAGTTGAATATCTTAAAGATAAATCAAGAGTTTTTGAGGTCGAAAAAATAACCACAAGAAATACAACCCGTAAACCTACTGCGCCGTTTATCACATCGACATTGCAACGAGAAGCAAGCAGCAAATTAGGCTACGGCGTATCAAAAACCATGCAGATTGCGCAAAAACTTTATGAGGGAATTGATATAGGCTCGGACGGCCCTGTCGGGTTGATTACTTATATGAGAACAGACTCCGTACGTATTTCTGACGACGCACAAAATGCCGCAAAGGAATTTATAACCGCTAATTACGGTGATAAATATTATCCAAAAACTCCCAATAACTACGTTAAAAAATCAAAAAACGTACAAGACGCCCATGAAGCAATAAGACCGTCATATATAGATAAGACTCCCGAAAGCATTAAATCTTATCTAACTAACGAGCAGTATCAGTTGTATAAGTTAATCTGGAGCAAGTTTGTAGCTTCGCAAATGGAAAATGCAGCGGTTAAAAATACCACAGTTGACATACAAGCAGGCGACTGCACATTTAAAGCGGGAGTAAGCAAAATAACCTTTGACGGCTACTTAAAAGTTTATAATGACGACGAAGAAAAAGAAGAAACTTCCAAAATCCCCGATTTAAAAGAGGGCGATAAATTAAAATTAAAAGAATTAGAGCCGAAACAGCACTTTACCTCACCGCCTCCGAGATACACGGAAGCCTCGCTTGTTAAAGCGCTGGAAGAACACGGAATTGGCAGACCAAGCACCTATGCGCCTATTATATCCAAAATTCAGCAAAAAAATTATGTTGAAAAAATTGAAAAAGCATTAGCTCCTACTCAGCTTGGAATGACTTTATGCAAACAGCTTGTTGAATATTTCAAAGATATTATGAATTATGAATTTACCGCTAAAATGGAAACAAAACTTGATGATATTGCGGAAGATAAATTAGTATGGAATGAAGTTATAAAAGATTTTTATACTCCGTTTATTGAAACGGTATCGGGCGCAAAGGCAAATATGCAAAAGGTTACAATAGAATCCGATATAACATGTCCTGTGTGCGGAAAGAAAATGGTGGTAAGAACAAGCAGGTACGGAAGTCAATTCTTGGGCTGCTCGGGATATCCGGAATGCAAAACAATGCTTCCGCTAAGTAAAGACGGACAAGTTATAGAGCAAAACAAAGCAACTGACGAAAAATGCGAAAAATGCTCAAGCCCGATGGTGCAAAAAACAGGCCCGTACGGACCTTATCTTGAATGCACAAACGAACAATGCAAACACAGAAAAAGAATAATAAAATCAACGGGAGTTACCTGCCCGAAGTGCGGTAAAGGCGAGATTGTTTATAAAAAATCAAAACACGGCAGATTGTTTTTCGGTTGCAGTAAATACCCCGAATGCGACTTTGTGTCTTGGAATGAACCCGTCAGTGAAAAATGCCCCGAATGCGGTGCTTACTTGGTAAAGAAAATAACGAAAAAATCAAAAAAACTTGAATGCAGTAATAAAGATTGTTCATTTTCAAAAGAAATGGAAGAATAAATTATGTATAAATTAGGATTAATAGGATATCCCCTGTCACATTCAATGTCAAAAGTAATACAAGAGGCAGCTTTAAAATCCTTGGAATTGGAGGGTTCTTATGAACTGCTTGAAACAGAGCAGGAAGACTTAATATCAAGAATAAAATATTTGAAATCTAACGGATTTCAAGGTTTTAATGTAACAATACCGTTAAAAGTGCCTATAACATTATTTTTATCCGAGGTTGATAATGTAGCAAACGTAGCGGGCAGTGCAAATACAATAAAAATTCTTGATGACTCAACCTTAGTCGGCTACAATACCGATGTATACGGATTTGTAGAGGCTATGGATGAAAATTTCAGAAAACAAATAGCAAACTCAAATGCAGCTGTATTAGGTAACGGCGGAGCCGCAAGAGCAATAGGGGTCGGTCTTTCCATATTAAAAGCAAAAAAAATTGATTTTTTCGCAAGAAATATAATAAATGCCTCTGAAATGGCTGAAGTTTTAAGACGCAATTTCCCAAATGTTGAAATGAGATGTCATCAAATAGAAAGTTTAAAAGATTTGAGCGAATATAAAATTTTGGTCAATACAACTCCTATAGGGATGAAAAGTAAAGCGGCGGGGATTTCTCCCATTGACGAAGACATAATAAAAACAATGAATAAAGACGGGGTTATATATGATATTGTTTATAATCCGTTAAAAACCGAACTTATAAAACTTGCTAAAAAACACGGAATTAAAACAATTCAAGGTCTTGATATGTTAATATATCAAGGGGCAAAAGCGTTTGAAATATGGACGGGAAAAAAGCCCGATATTTTAAAAATGAAAATAGCAGCCCTTGAAGCAATGCTTGATTAAATATCAACATCTTTCATCATAGAAATCAATGTGGATATTGTATTATCCATTGATACGCTGTCTGAAATACGCTGCTGCAGAAAAGCGTTTATCTGAGGCATAAGTTCAATCGCGATATCTAATTTAGGATTAGAACCCGCATTATACATTCCTACATCAATTAAATCTTTATTTTCACGATATAAAGCCATTAATTTACGCATTTTAGCGGCAGCCTGCTTGTGTTCTTCAGTAGCTATTTCTGTAAATAAACGGCTTATTGAACCTAAAACGTCAATAGCGGGGTAATGATTCATTTCGGCAATTTTCCTTGACAGAAATATATGCCCGTCAACAATACCTCTAA
>CANQZO010000123.1 GCA_947628355.1 Candidatus Gastranaerophilales bacterium
GTATACTCTCTATTAAGGCAATGTCGCCTCTTGTACAGCCTTTTTCAACGAGAGCTGAAAACCCGCCTATAAAATTAACATTAACTTCTTTTGCCGCTTCATCCAATACTTTAGCAAGATACACGTAATCATATTCTTTGCACGCTTCTCCCACAAGTGAAATAGGTGTTACTGCAATTCGTTTATTTATTATCGGTATTGAATATTCTTCTTCTATTTCGGAAGCGTATGAATAAAGGTTTTTAGCATATTTTGTAATTTTATTATAAATTTTATCCCCGACCTCTTTTACGTTTTCACCGCAGCAGTCTCTTAAACTTAGCGAAAGAGTAACAGTTCTGATATCAAGGTTATGCACCTTTATCATATTTATTGTTTCAATTATTGATTTTTCGTTGAAGAATGACATTTTTATTCCTTAAATAGTGTGCATTTTATCAAAAATTTCTTTTCTTTGAGTCCAAATTTCCATTCCGAGTTTTTCTCCCGTTTGGGAAAGCGCGTCTTTTATTTCTTTAAATGAAAATTTAGAACCCGCTATATCGCCCAAAAGAAACATCATAAAACAACCCTGCATAATTGTCTGGCGGATGTCTTCAATATTTACCCCGTATTTTGCCAGTACGGAGGAAACTTCTGCGACTATTCCTACTCTGTCCTTGCCCGAAATAGTAACTATAATTTTATTTTCACTCATAATAACTCCGTTCGTTAGTATTATTTTATATATAATACCGCTTAAATGCAATTATATTAAAATTTAAAGTCGCGTTGTCCGTTTTCAATATATTTAAGATTTTGTATAACTTGGTTTCTGCGGGTTATATCTTTTATGTTATCAAGTTCTTTTAATATTAATTTTTCGCCTGTAGACTTTGTTATTTCTGAGGCATAGTCAAGCAGGTATTCTTTGAGCGTCATTATTGCGTTAGGGTGGCAGAAATTATGTATTTGCTTTTCTTTGCAAACAGACATAAATCTTTCGCCCGTTCTTCCGCTTCCGTAGCAGGCAGTACAAAAACTTGGCAGATAGTTAAGCTCCATAAGCCAATTAACTACTTCATCAAGAGTTCTGTTATCATTTACTTCAAACTGGCTTGAGTCTTCATCTGCTTTTTCATTTTTATAATATCCGCCCACACTCGTTTTAGAACCGCCCGAAATTTGAGAAATCCCAAGAGCGAGTACATCTTTTCTGCATTGTGCATTTTCCCGTGTTGAAACAATCATGCCCGTATAAGGAACGCTGATACGGATAACGGCAACAAGTTTTTTAAACGTATCATCATCAATGGCATTGGAAAATGAATTAGGGTCAATATCATCAGCCTTCCTTATTCTTGGAACGCTGATAGTGTGAGGACCTACTCCGTATACGGACTCTAAGTGTTCCGCGTGCATTAAAAGCGCAATAAACTCATACATGTAGTTTTCAAGTCCGAAAAGAACTCCTAACCCTACATCATCAATTCCGCCCTGCATAGCTCTGTCCATAGCTTCCGTGTGATAAGCATAATTATGCTTTGGACCTGTCGGGTGCAGTTTTTCATAAGTTTCTTTATTATAAGTTTCCTGAAACAAAACATATGTACCGATTTTCGCTTCATGCAGTTTTTTATAATTTTCAACCGTTGTAGCTGCAATATTTACGTTTACTCTGCGGATTGCTCCGTTTTTATGCCTGATGGAATATATTGTATTTATGGAGTCTAATATGTATTCAATGGGATTATTAACGGGGTCTTCGCCTGCTTCAAGCGCTAAGCGCTTATGCCCCATATCCTGCAGGGCAATAACTTCTCTTTTTATTTCTTCCTGCGTCATTTTTTTGCGGGGAATATGCTTATTTTTTGCATGATACGGGCAGTATACACAGCCGTTTATGCAATAATTGGAAAGGTATAACGGTGCAAACAATACTATTCTGTTTCCGTAATAATCTTCTTTTATTTTTTTTGCAAGTTCAAAAATTTCATTATTAAGTTCACTGTCGCCGCATGCCAATAAAATTGCCGCTTCTCTATGGTCTAAACCGTTTTTTAACTTTGCTTTTTCAATTATTTCTTTTATTAAATCCGTATTATTTTTGTTATTTTTTATAAATTCTAAAGTACTTAAAATTTCTTCATCAGATATAAATTCTTCTGCTTTTGTTGATTTTGGATTATACATGTTTATTGCCTTTTTATACATACAGTATACTTCAAAAAGTTTTTTATTATATAATTTGAAAAGACATGAAACTTGAATATAAAATTTATAAAAAATTTAATAAAAAAATAGTTGGAATAATAGCTGTAATTATAGTAATTATAGGTATTTTGAATTATGTAATAAATCCGTTTAATATATTTAATAATAATCTTATAGGAAGCAAAATGCTTAAACCTAAAGCAAAAATGCAGGAGCGATATACAAAATTTATATCTTTTAAATTAGATAAACGGGAAATAGACGGGGTATTTACCGGAACATCAAGAGTAGATTTATCATTAAGCAAAGATTATTATAAACAACTGACTTCAAAGAACGCTGAAAATCTTGCAATGGGCGGTTTTTTAATATATGAATATTTGGATATATTTAAAAAAATGATTATAATTCATCCTGAGGTAAAAAAT
This sequence comes from Candidatus Gastranaerophilales bacterium, assembly GCA_947628355.1. Lineage (GTDB taxonomy): Bacteria > Cyanobacteriota > Vampirovibrionia > Gastranaerophilales > Gastranaerophilaceae > Avigastranaerophilus. Next base: position 2,622 of record CANQZO010000123.1, read on the forward strand.
TTTTATGTGGGAGTTGACTTTGCTACTTTCAGCAAAAATAAAACAGATAAAAATGAATATACAAGATTTTCAATAACTCCGGTGAAAAAATTATTGCCGGAAGAAATCGGTTTTGCATTGTTTTCTGCTAAAGGAGCATATTGCAGTATATGGACTGCAATAAAAAATATGATGGGAATAGAAAAAAGAATGTTTAATCCCGACGGAACAAGGCACATGTACGTTGAACCAAGAACCGCCTATTATTTTATAGATGCTTTTAGGGAATACAAAGAAAATTATGAAAATTATATTCCCGATGAAAAAGGAATGCAGATATTAAAAGAATTAAAAACTCTTTGTGATGAACAGGGTATAAACTTTTATATATTTATAATGCCGACACATATTACTGATGAATATTTAATAAATAAAATGCGGCCTAATGAATATGCACAGTGGAAAAAAGATTTAACAAAAATATCAAAAGTATATGATTTTCAATATCCGTCAGAATACACGACCGAAGATATATCACCTGATATGAAATACTTTTTTGAAGCCTCGCATTCAACATATTTACTCGGAAATAAGATTTTAGAAAGACTAACGGAGAAAAATAACGATTTTGGCCATTTGTTAGAGAAAAATAATGTATCCGATTATATTGAAAAAGATAAAATATTGCTTAATGAATATATAAAAACTCATCCGCAGGTTATTAAATGGGTGGAAGAAAACATATAAATCGGCGAGATTGCAAATAAAAAGTGTTCATGATATAAAATAATTACTGCGGGAGAAAACTCCTGCTAGTCTAAGAAACGGAAGTTTAGGACACTGAAAAAAAATATCAAATTAGCTCAAGGTGCAGGGTTCTGTTACGGAGTTAAAAGAGCGGTCGAAACGACAAAAAAAATAAAACTTGAAAATAAATCAAAAAAGGTATGGGTATTAGGCGAACTTATACATAATTCTCACGTTATACAGGAGCTTGAAGAATTAGGTATAATGACGGTTGAAGAATTGCCGGATAATGAAACGGGAATATGTATTGTCAGAAGTCACGGCATGGCGCCTCAAAAAATAAAGGAAGTAACCGATAAAGGTTTTGAAGTCATTGATTTAACTTGTCTTGACGTGAAAAAAGTTCAGCAAAAAGCTGTTCAATTGGCGCAGGAAGAATTTTTGGTATTAATACTTGGTAAACCCGAACACCCCGAAGTTATTGCTATAAAAGCAAATGCACAAATGTATTCCGAAAATGTTTTTGTTGTTCCGGATGTTGAGTCATTAAAAACTTTAACCGAAAAAATAAAAGAACATAAAAGAGTCGGTGTGGTTATTCAAACAACACAAAAATTAGAGTTTTTGCGTGAAGTGGTAAATTATTTAATTCCGATATCAAGTGAATTAAAGGTATTTAATACAATATGCAAATCAACAGCAATGCGCCAGCAGGAAGCAAGAGAATTAGCGAAAAACTCTGATTTAATGATAGTAGTTGGCAGTAAAAAAAGTGCAAACACAACTCATTTAGCCGAAATATTATCGGATATAACAAAAACGCTTCATATAGAAACAAGAGATGACTTGGCAAATTATAAAAATATAATAGAAAAAGCAGAAAATATCGGAGTTACGGCAGGCGCTTCAACTCCCGATAACATAATAAAAGATGTGATAAAAGAACTTGAAATGATATAAGAAAGGACAAAAATCAAATGGCAAAAACAGTAAATGAACAGGACGAATTCGTCAGATTATTGGAAGAAAGCTACAATTATAAATTTTCTGTAGCTGATGTAGTAAAAGGAATAGTAATAAAGCAGGAAAATGACGGCTTTTTGGTAGATATCGGAGCAAAAACAGAGGCATTCCTGCCAAACAGAGAAATAACCAATAATCAGGTAAATGACAGAGATTATTCCGAATATATTGCAATAAATGATGTAAAAGAATTTTATATCTTAAAAGAAGAAGATGACGATGAAAACGGCAGAATAGTATTATCCTTAAAGAAATTATCTTGTGCAAAAGCATGGCAGGAACTGCAGAATGCAAAATACAATAATGAAACAATTAATGCAAAAGTAGTTTTAATTGTCAGAGGCGGTGTAATTGTTGAAGTATTTGATTTAAGAGGATTTGTACCTGCAAGTCAATTAAGAACGGGTGCTCCGTTTGACGGGTTAATCGGAACCGAAATCGAAGTAAAAGTATTAGAAGCTGACGCTAAAAAGAACAAGTTAATATTATCTCAAAGACAAGCTGTTGCTGAACAAAGAGAACAAGTTGTTGATGAAATAATTTCACAGCTTGAAGTTGGTCAAGTCGTAAAAGGTAAAGTTGTAAGAATAGCAGACTTCGGCGGATTTATTGATATAAACGGAGTTGACGGATTGTTACCTATTTCCGAAATTTCATGGCAGAGAATTAAACACCCCTCCGATGTAATCTCTTTAGGCGAAGAACTTGAAGTTAAAATCTTAAAAATAGATATGGATATGAAAAGAATAAGTTTAAGTTTAAAAAGAATGGGTGAAAATCCTTGGGAATCAATTGAAAATGAATTCAAAGAAGGGCAGATAATAAAAGGAACGGTAAATAAAGTAACATCTTTCGGTGCTTTTATAAACATATATCCCGGTGTTGAAGCATTATTGCCGTCGGCAGAAATGGAACCCGAAAATGCAAATCCGTTTAATATATACAATGTAGGTGATGAAGTTGAAGTGTTAATAAAGAAATTTACACCTCAAGAACACAGAATTGCATTAAGCGTAAAAGATATTCAAAAATAAACCAACGAATGAAAGACTCCCATTTGGGAGTCTTTTTTTGTTAAAAAAAATTAATATTTGAACAAGTTATAACAAAAAAAAACGTTTATGTGTTTTAATGAAAACACAAAGTAAAGGAATATAAAATGAAAGTAAATGCAATTCAACCCGGGCATGCTAAAAAAACAGGTAAAAGAATAGGTACTATAGGCGGTTTAGGAGTAAGCGGTGCTTATATATTTAAAAACCGTAAAGATATCTTTGTAAATGCCGTTGGCTCTGCCATGGAGCAATTAGAAGCTCAAGGAATTAAATCTATAAGTAAAAATAAAGCATTATTAATGGCAGGAGGAATTGCTGCAGCAGCTGTCGGTTTAACTGCCTTAGTAGGCAGGGCTATTGGCGGTACTATAGGAAAAATGATAGATAAACATAATGCAAAAAAAGCAGCAAAGTTAGCTCAAGCAAAATAGTAATATATATAAAAAAAAGACCGCTAAATAAAGCGGTCTTTTTTATTTTAAAATATTTTTTAAGTACATACCCGTAAAAGATTTTTTACATTTTGCGACTTGTTCGGGAGTTCCTTGTGCTACTATGGTTCCCCCCTCATCTCCTCCTTGCGGGCCTAAATCAATAATATGGTCGGCTGTTTTTATTAAATCAAGGTTGTGTTCAATAATTAAAATAGTGT
>CANQZO010000124.1 GCA_947628355.1 Candidatus Gastranaerophilales bacterium
CCTGCAACCTCGCTTCAAAAACCTTTCGGTTTTTTCCTCTCGGTCGGATTGCTGCTCCCTCGGGTTCGCTTCGCTTCACCCTGCGGAATTTCGCTACATCATGCCGCCCATTCCGCCCATGCCTGACATATCCGGCATGGCAGGTGCTGCTTTCTTTTCGGGAATATCTACTACAGCAGCTTCCGTTGTTAATAACATTCCTGCAACAGATACGGCATTTTGAAGTGCGCTTCTTGTAACTTTCGCAGGGTCTACAATACCCGATTTAATCATATCGGTATATTGATTAGCCATTGCATCATAACCCTCATTTGTCGGGAGTTTCTTAACTGTTTCAACAACAACCTCACCTTTTACACCTGCGTTATCGGCAATTTGTTTTAACGGAATATATAATGAATCAAGTAAAATTCTAAATCCTACTTTTTCATCATCGGTTGTGTAGTTAACGGTATTAATTGATTTTTCAAGGTCTTGCATAACTCTTATTAAAGCTACACCGCCGCCGGGAACAATACCTTCTTCCTTTGCAGCTCTTGTTGCGTTAAGTGCGTCTTCTATTCTGAGTTTTCTTTCTTTTAATTCAACTTCAGAAGCAGCCCCTACTTCTATAACTGCAACACCGCCCGATAATTTTGCAAGTCTTTCCTGCAATTTTTCTTTATCATATTCGCTGTCGGAAGTTTCTATTTGACGTTTAATTAATTTAACTCTGTCTTCAATAGCTTTTTTGGTTTCGTCGCCTACAACAATAGTTGTATCATCTTTTGTAACGGTAACGCGTTTAGCCTGTCCCAGCATTTGAACTGTTACATTTTCAAGTTTAATGCCGAGTTCTTCGGTAAATAATTGACCGCCCGTCAAAATTGCGATATCTTCAAGCATTGCTTTTCTTCTGTCGCCAAAACCCGGAGCTTTTACTGCAACTGCTCTTAATACTTTTCTCATTGTATTAACAACTAATGTTGCAAGAGCTTCGCCCTCTACATCTTCAGCAATGATTAATAATGAACGTCCGTCACGTGCAACCTGTTCTAATACAGGAACTAAGTCTGCTATTAAATTAATTTTTTTGTTTACGCATAATACATAAGCGTCTTCAAGTACTGCTTCCATTCTTTCCGCGTCTGTAACGAAGTATGGAGAAATGTAGCCTTTGTCAAACTGCATACCTTCTACAACTTTTAAATTAGTACCTGTCGATTTTGATTCTTCAACGGTTATAACACCGTCATGACCAACTTTTTCCATGGCTTCAGCAACAAGTTTACCGATTTCTTCATTATTGCCTGCGGAAATTGTTGCAACTTGCGCTAATTTTTCTTTTGAATCAACTGACTGCGACATCTTTTTTATTGTTTCAAGTGCAATATTAACGGCTTTATCCATACCGCGTTTCATGCACATAGGGTTAGCACCTGCGGTTAAGTTTCTTACGCCCTCTCTAACTATAGCTTGAGCTAAAACAGAAGCGGTTGTTGTTCCGTCACCTGCCACATCATTTGTTTTTGATGATACTTCTTTTAATAATTGAGCTCCCGAATTTTCAAGCGGATCTTCAAGCTCTATTTCTTTTGCAATGGTTACACCGTCATTTACTATTTGAGGTGAACCGAATTTCTTTTCTAATATTACGTTTCTTCCTTTTGGTCCTAATGTAACCTTAACCGCATCAGCAACGGCATCTATACCTTTTAATAAGCCTTTGCGAGCTTCTTCATCAAATATTATTCTTTTTGCCATTGTATAATCTCCTATTTCTCAATAACGCCTAAAACATCGCTTACAGACATTATTTTTAATGTTTCATCAGCTACTTTTACGTCAGTACCAGCATATTTAGCGAAAAGTACAACTTCGCCAACCTTAACATCCATAGGTTCTCTGTCGCCCTTTTCATTTACTTTGCCTGCGCCTACCGCAATTACTTCACCTTTTTGTGATTTTTCCTTTGCACTGTCCGGTATAAATATTCCGCCGGATGTTTGTTCGGCATCTTCAATAACTTTGATAACAATTTTGTCACCTAATGGTCTTATTGTCATAATATCCTCCTTTTACTTTTCCATAATTAATTTATACAATTAATTTTCTGTTTTTCTTCAAATATTAATGAAAAATTAATTATTCGCTAAACAGCCACCCCGTGCATATTTCAACAAATTTTTCTCTGTCTTGAATAAATAAATCCTCCGCATGTGTGCAATTTTTAAAAAGTTCATATTTTTTTGCGCACTCTGCTTTTTTAAATAATGTTTCCGTATGCCAGCTGTATACCGTAGGATCTTTTTCTCCCGCTAAAAATAGTGTCGGGCATTTTATTTTTTCTACTATATCTATCGGTTTTATTTTTTCACCGATTTTTACCGAGGGGCGAATAGAAAACCACCTGTTTAATTCGCATTTTTGCAGAGTCGGAAGCCATGCTTCTTTCCTCCACATTTCATTTTCTATTTTTTCAAAACAAGTCGGAGCACTCACTGCAATTATTTTACTTATTTTGTCATTATCTGCTCCTGCTATTAACACAATGGCGGCACCAAGCGAAAATCCCATTAAATATATTTTTTTATATTTTTGCTGTGCAAATTCTATAACTGCATTGAGGTCATTAACTTCTTTACTCGTAAAAGTATAAAAACCACCGCTTTTTCCATGCCCGCGAAAATCCATAACCAATACTGAGCTATACTTAAAAAAGACCTCGCTCATAGCTTTAAACGATTTGCTGTCTTTAGTCATAAACCACCCCGGAGCCAGAATTATTACACTGTCGCCTTCTTTTTTATAATGGTTTACCGCAATTTTAACTCCGTCTTTTGTAGTTATTTTTACTTCATTCATTGACTTTTACCGATTTTTCATTAATCTTTTAACACAAAATTTTATATTTTTCATTACGATTTGTTAACTATTTTTTTTAATTGCTAAAGTTTTTTTTAATTATGCCGATATCTAATTTGTAAGTGAAAATAAGGAAATTGATTAATGCAAAAGAAATACTATATTCCAAAAAGCAATATATCCGAGGGGGTTGAATTCTTTTTAAGAGGAGCAAAAAAAAGACGTTCTATGGCGTATGCAAGTGTCCGAGAAATAAACACGGATATTGGAGCTAACTTGAGACTTGTTTCGGTCAAATAGTAGCCAGAGAGCTTAAAAACCGCCTTACTCGGCGGTTTTTCGGTTTTTATTTTTGTCTTTTTTTTCTTTATCTTCTTTTTGAGGCTTGTTTATTATTATTAAAACTTCATCTTTATCAGCCATTTTTAAGTTATTTCTTACTATTGATTCTAATACTTTATCGGTATTAAAATTTTCCGCTTCATAATGAAGCTGTTTATTTCTGTTTAATTCTTCATTTCTTTTTTCTTTTAAATTTCTTATTTTTGCAGTGTAATTTATATTTTTTAAAATATTTTGAACATTGCTGACAACAAGCTGAATTATACAAATTAAAAGAACTATGGTTAAAAGAGAATACTTAACCTTGCCTTTTTTTGTATTATGCTGTTTCGGTGATTGTTTATCCATAAAAATATTATACTCTATAATAATTTATTTATAAAGGTAACACCACACGGAAGAATTTTCCGTTTTACATACGGCAGGAAATCCGTTTTTACATATCTCCATTTTTTTAGTACACCTCGGTTCAAAAGGACATCCGGAAAAATAATCTTTGATAGATGGCGGATACCCCTCAATTGCCTCAAGCTGTCTTGTGTTAAAGTCGGGCAATGCTTTTATAAGAGCTTGAGTATAAGGATGTTTCGGATTTTTAAATATTTCATAAGAGTCTGCATTTTCCACAACATGCCCGCCGTACATAACTGCAGTTTTGTCTGATGCTTCATATACAAGCCCGAAATCATGCGAAATGAAAATAAAAGATGTTCCCTCATTCTTTTGAATTTCTTTTATTAATTCCATTATTTGAGCTTGAACGGTTACATCTAAAGCCGTAGTCGGTTCATCTGCAATAATTATTTCAGACTTGCAGGCTATTGCCATAGCGATGATAACTCTTTGCCGCATACCGCCCGAAAATTCATGCGGATATGAATTTAATCTGCCTTGCGCATTAGGTATTTTAACCTGATCTAAAACCTCAACAGCACGTTTTTTTGCTTCCGCACCTTTTAAATTTTGATGTTTTTCTATTACCTCTAAAAGCTGAGAACCTATTGTATATAAGGGATTTAAAGAAGTCATAGGGTCTTGCGGAACAAGTGAAATTTTTCTGCCTCTGATATTTTGCATTTGCTTTTCACTTAATAAAAGCAAATTTTGCCCGTTATAAAAAATCTCTCCCGACAAAATTTTGGCATTAGAGGCAAGCAGCCTTAATACACTCATTGCCGTTATGGTTTTGCCGCAGCCCGATTCTCCGACTATCGCAAGCATCTCTCCTTTTTCAAGTTTCAAGTTTATATCATGTAATGCTTGGTAATCCCTGCCGTTTGAGTGAAATGCCAAATTAAGATTTTTTATTTCCAATATACTCATAAGTGAATATTAACGTATGTTTTAATATAAATCAATTACACCCTTGAATGAATATTGAGCCTCACCGGACATATAAACATCATGGTTAACATCATTTAAACTGCCGTCCCACTCTATTACAAGCTCACCGCCGGGAAGTTCAACGGTTACTTTTTTATCACACAAGTTTTTTAATATACAAGCAACAACGCTTGCACAAGCTCCCGTTCCGCAGGCAAGTGTTATTCCGCAGCCTCTTTCCCATACATCCAGTTTTATTCTGTCACGCGACAGTATTTTTATAAACTCAACATTTGTTTTTTCGGGAAATAAATTATTTATTTCAATTTCTCTGCCGTATTTCAGTGCCGATTTTTTTGTATCTTCATCCGTTATTATTACACAGTGCGGATTTCCCATACTTACCGCAGCAGCACTAAATTCACGCTCTTGAGTTTTAACTTTAAACTCAAGATTATTTTCAACATTTACGGGGATTTTCAAGGGTTCTAAAACAGGTTTATTCATATTAACTTTAACCCTGCCGTCATCAAGAATTTTAGGGATAATAACTCCCGCCTTTGTTTCTACGCTGAATTCTTTTTTATTAATATATCCTTTATTATAAACATATTTAGCAAAACATCTTATTCCGTTTCCGCACATTTGCGCCATTGTTCCGTCAGAATTATAAAATATCCAGCCGATATCTGTTTTTTCCGTATTCGGATTTATTATTATAAGCCCGTCAGCACCAATTCCGAATTTTCTGTCACAAAGTTTCTTTGCCAATTCATCGGGAGTTTTTTGAGTTTTTTTGTATTCTTCCCAATCCAAAATTACAAAATCGTTTCCGAGCCCTTGCATTTTAGTAAAAATAATTTCGGTCATTCTTATTTTTTCTTCCTCTTTTTTTCTTTTTATCTTTATATCTTACCTCGGGATGATATTCTTTTTCGGGCTCTTTTATCTGTTTGATATTAGTATCTCTTGTATCATAGGATTTATTAAACACTCTTGTTTTAAGCGCGTCTATATATTCATCCGTTAAATGAGCATAATCAAATAATATAGCGCCTCGTGTATTAAATATTCTTGTTTTATGTATTTGTACAAGTAAATCTTCAAACGGCCCGCCCATAAATGTTACAAATATTCCGGGATAAATTTTTGTATAACTGCTTGTATTTTTAGTCACATCTTTTAACAGTAAATCTGCGGTATTTCTGTCTCCCGTTAAAATCAACGGAGTTAAACCGTCTATATAATTATTATAAGACCATACCCGCCAATTTTGCATTTTTGTCTGCATACACTTTTTTAAATCGGGAAAGATTACTGCAGTTAATAATATATTATTCTGCTTAGTAATTTTCTGAACCTTTTTAACGAATTCGGAAATTTTATTCTGTCTGTATAAACTCCACAATTCCCAGTCGCCGCAGCCATAGGAAATATCTATAGGATCTATTCCGTATAATGTTTTAAAATCATTTCGGGCATACATAGTATATCCCCA
>CANQZO010000125.1 GCA_947628355.1 Candidatus Gastranaerophilales bacterium
ATAATTGAAAAGGACAAGCAGCACTATGAATGCCAAACTTATCTTGCTTTTGAAGGTGAAAAAGAATTCGAGCGTGTTGCTCAAATAAAAGATTTTATTGCCATGGCAAATTCTAATTATGCAGGAGAAAAGGCAAATATAATTCCTGTAATTCCTGATCTTCTCACACAACAATTTGTTGAGCAGCAGTTTAGCTTTGCAATTAGAAATCCGTATGATTTGGTTATAGGATTAAATTATGGTAATGTATCGCCATTTATTCTCAATCTTGCCAATATGAAAACTCTTGCAATAACCGGACATGAAAATTCCGGCAGAAGCAATTTTATAAGATATATGCTATCAACTATGCAAAAACGAAATGAAGCTACAGTGGATGCATATATAATTGACAACATTGAAAGAAAGCTTAATAGCGTTCAAGATATTTCAATTGTTAAGTCATATTCAATTCTTGCAGATTCAGCTGTTAATACTATTCTCAATATTGAAGCTGAGCTAAAAACGCGTTATGAAGCTTTAATGAATGGCGAAAACGATATTCTTAATAAATCAAATCTTATCATTTTTATAATCAATAATGCTGATGCAATTGAAAGCATAAGTAATGATTCAAAAGCATTTGAAGCATACAAAAACATTACCGGTCGATACAAGAACTTAAATGTTTGCATTATTGTTGGCGATTATCCAAACACAAATATTTCTTATGCTTCACCTGAAATAATGAGGAATCTTCGAGACTCTAGACACTTTTTGTATTTTGATGATATTGACTCTATGAAAGTACTTGATTTGCCTTTAGCAATAATGCGTCAATTTAAAAAACCAATTGCTGCCGGTGATTGCTATTATATCAATGATAATGATTGTTGGAAGTTTAAAAGCGTTTTGTGTAAATAAGTTATATGGTGAATGTTATGATAAATAGTCAATTAGATTATGAAATAAAAAAAGTGAAAAATCAATTAATTGAATGCCAAAGAAAAGAAAGAAATTACTCTGGTAAAATTAGTGAATGTGAAGAAAAATTGTCAAAATTGAAAAAAAGTTTAGATAAGACTGCTGATAATTTTTCTGCTTTTGAAAAATTAAATAATTCATTTAGAAATACAACTGAATTAAGATGTGTTACTACATGGATAGAATCACACGCAAATAAAATCAATGCAGAAAAGAGAGCCGCATTATTTGATATGGATTCATCTTATAATGAACAAAAGCGCGAAAAGGAAATGTATTGTCAAAAATTGGATGATTGCTATGCATTAGAAACGCGGTTGAGAAAAAGATTAAAATTATTAGAACAACAAAAAAAGAGAGAAAGTGATTCTTTATAAGTGGGGTATAGAAATGGCGGAAAATTTATTTGTTTGTGATGTTGATTTTGATGTTATGGCTTGCAAAATTCAAGATTATTGGGAAGCAGAAGATGCGATACTTGAAAGTCTATTAGATGTGTTAAAAAATGTTTTAGAACACGGTATCGCAAGCGGTGACGCTCATAACAGTATTGAAATATTAAAAGAAGCCATTGAATTGATTTATGCTAAAAGTAAGGACCAAGGCAAAAAAATAAATGAAATTACGCTCAAATTCTTAGATAGAATTGATGAAATCGATTTGAAATTATACGGAGGATAAAGTTAATGCCAAATGAAATTAAATATGATTTCTCATATCTAAATAGTGCCATAGATAAAATTAAAACGCTTAAAGCAGAATTGCCGATAAAGAAAGGAAAAAGTTATGAGTGGGATTATCTTTATTCCGGATTATCTAAAGGCAGTACAATTGATTCGTTATTTGATTTTTATTCCCTTACTGCTGAAAGATCTCAACAAATAGAAATATTGTTAGACAATGTTTTAATGTTATTAAAAAGTGCCAAAAAACAAATGCAAGAAAAAGACGATAATATAGCTGAAGGATACAATAAATAATGGGAAATACTGTAAAAAACGCTGCTGAAAATATAAAAGAAATAAGCAAAGATAATCCTGATATTAAGCGTAAAAAAAGATTTGCTAAATATTCACTTTTGGGAATAAATAAGAAAGTGAATCAGCAAATCAAAAGAGATTTTACTGTAGATACTGAAAATAAACTAATTATCCTTGCAAATAGTGTTAATTCTAATGAGTTTAGTTACGATTTGATTGATGTTTTAGGACGCTGGTTTTTGAATACATTTATCGGGAAACTTTTAAAAAATATTATCAACACACAAAAGGTAATTTGCGATTCATACAATTATTTTGGAAAAACAATAAAAGAAATTTTTAATCAAGCCAGAGCTACGGATGAAAAGTATTCTAATAAAATTTCTAATGCACCGAAAACAATTGCAGAATCAAGTGTGAAATTGTTATCAAAACTAAACGAATCGTTTTCTTACTATGAAAATAATAAAGAATATGGTTGTAATATCAGTTATGCATTAACTTATCTATATGAGAATTATAATGAAACTATAGAAATAAAGGAAAAGTTGCTTTCGGCAAACGAATCAAAAAAAATCGAAGATTTTGTTAGCAATGATGATAATTTAGAAATATTTGATGAATATTCAAATAAAATATATGAAGAATACGGAATTGACGATCAATCATTTTCTAATTCAAAATTATCTAAATTAATTCAGGGTAAAGAAGATATTATTAATAAAATCGTTCCACTGTTTTTAAAAAAATTCAATTCAGAATTTGAAAAGAATATCGAAGGAGATTTAATTAATATATTTGAAGATGAAGATGTAGCAAGTTCGTTGTCAGAGTTGATTAAGGCGAGCGGAGTTACAGGCGCAATAGAAGGCACATTAAAACTGTATGTTCTTAAACAATCGAAGGACGCAATTTCTAAAAATTATAAAGTTTTATTCAATAAAATTCATTCCGGAAAATCGGAAGATTATAAAACTTTGAAATTGTTATATGAACAGCTCAAATCACTCGAAACTAATATAATTAAAACATATAGGGAAATTAATGAATTTAATCCGGATAAGCAGGTCGAAGCGAATGAATGGCTTGGAGAGATTCAAGAAGCTGATTGTGGTTCGCTGAGTTAGTTTATAATAGGGGGGGTAAAGTATGGATAAGAAAAGTCTAATAGTCGAATATCAGAGAAAAATAACCTTATCAAATAGGATTATATTTGATGCTAATGCAAAGTGTAATATAACAAAATCAATTTTGCGTGATAAAGAAAATGCCATGAAAGATTTCAAACAAATTTTGTCCGAAATAGAGGCTCAGGCAGATAAACGGCAACAACAAGCTTCTTTGTTTTCAATAAAATTCCCAAATACAAGATTTATGGATTTTCTGAAAGATAACTTAAATGCGACCTCTACGAAAGAGACTGTTAAATTAAGCAATTCCATTAATCAAGATATTCTTGAAATGGAAAAAGACATTTTAAAAGATTATGATGAAATTGATTTGCTCAGTCAAAAAATTGTCAATGAAAAAAATAAAATTCAGTATTACAGGAATGAGATTGCGAAGTTAAGGAGCACATTATAAAATGGATAAAAATTATTTTTCTGGTTTTTGTGAAGGGACGACTTCACCACTTATAAATCTAATAATATATGATTCAGAGTATACTAAAAGTTCAAAAAAATATTACGAATTAGCAGAAGAACTTCACAAAGTATACAAAAGCTATTTTAAAACTTTGAAAGAGCTTTCTGGAAAGTTAGAAGGTAATTTTGCGGATAATATGTCTGTGTTCGCAGAAAAAATTGATTTTTATTTGAATGATTCAATTAAGTGTACATATAAAACACTAAAAAGCAATATGAATTCATATATTTCAGAAATCGATGATGCTGATGGTAAATTGTTCTAAAGGAGAGTATATAGAATGAGTAAAAATGTAAAAATTACAAAAGCTGACATCGAAAAAGCAAGGAACGATATGATAAAAAATATTAGCGCTCTTAACGAAATCGAAAAAAAAATTAAAAAATTACCTTTTGGTAATGAACATTTAAGTAAAGGAAATTGTGCAGAGTCGATGGAAAGCTTGAACAAGGAATTTTCAAAAATATCAACTGAATTGTCTACTCTGATAGAAGCGACGATCGGATTTTTAGATGAAGCTGAAAAAGCATGGTTTGAAGTTGATAGCAAAATTGCAAAAAAATATTAAAGGAAAATAAGATATGGCAGTACGAGATTTTTCAAAAAAAACATTAGAAAAAATCAGCAAAGAAATTGATGATTATTTCGGTAGCGATAGTGATGGTAAAACAAATTGGATTCAGTCTATATTATACAAATTCGGCGTATATAAAATTCATGCAGATAATGTTAAAAAAAATTATGAAAAATATGTGAAATCACTTGGTACAAAAAAAGCAGAAGTAATTAAAAAAATTGAAAAAGTTTTGAAAAATGTTAGTGATAAAGAAACGACTTATAATGCTAAATTCAAAAAATCCAATATAGAAACTAATTCAATCAACAATATTGTTTCTCAATTTTCTGATACTATTTCATTCAAAAATTTTTCTATTCCTTACGATTTTGACAAACTTGACAGCGAGTGCGCAAAATATTATACAAATTTGATTGAATCAAGGGCAAGAACAATTATAGAAAAAGATTCATCGCAATGGACCGATGAGGAAATTGAAATTGTATCATATGCATATACTTATTCTAGCGATGAAAAATTCAAAGAAAAAGTGATTAACTCTTTTTATACTAAGAGTACAGACAAGCATTATTCTAAAACTGGACTGCTTTCTGGTGATGATGAACTCGGGTACAATTACTATGATCGTGACAAAAAATCTTGGGAAAAATTTTTGGATTGCAATGATCAATATTTCATTGAAATTTATAATTGTTACTTAGATGGCAAAATAGGCGATGCTGAATTTAATCAAGCCTTGAAAAATCATATGACAAGCGCGTATTTAAATGATGAAAAATATAACATATTAGTATTTGATAAAAAACCAGTAAGTATTAATGAAAACGGAGATTTGAAGGTATATGCTTCTAGATACAAAAAAATAGAAATTAGAAACGGTAAAGTGTTTGCTGATGGAAAGGAGAACTTTTCAGCTAATTCATTTGACAGAGTTACATCAAAAAACGAACTGTCATTTAAGAATATCAGTAATGATGAAGACGCTTCAAATTATCTAAAGGATAATCTGAAAATTGACTCTTTGTCGAGCGAAGAAATTAATTATGAAGCTTATACAAAAAAACTGATTGCAAAGGCAGCTACAGCAGTTGCAGGAATTATTCTTCCGGGGAGTGGTAAAGTTGTGAGTAAAGCTGTTCATTATGCTGAAATAATTGCTGAAGAGGTCGATAGCGCTTCATCGTCAATTTCTACTGTAGATGCATTGGAATATGAAACTTATATTAGATATTTCGATTTAAAATTAGTACATACATCAAATGGACTGGCTTTATATCTAACTCCGAATTCCTTGATAAAAATTAAGGCATTTATTGCGTATATTGAAGCGAACAAAAAGGATTATTCATCTGCTTATGATTTATATGTTAAAGATAAAAATCCAGAATCCTATGTAAATGGTGATATTAATATTTCTGATTTTTTGCGATACATTGATGATTGCGGCTTGGATAACGAATATTTTGGATAAAAACAATAGGCTGTATACTTGCGCTTTTTAGTAACATATTGAATTTTATATGTTATTGCGAAAGCATTTACATAAATAATTTTGTGAAAGGAGTGTAATGTTATGGGTAATCAAGTCAGAATGACTCCTGATAGTATGCGTGCTCGAGCTACTGAATATTCAGTCGAAGGGCAGAAACTTCAGGAAATCATCTCAAAGATGGACAACCTCCTTACTCAACTTCAGAGTGAGTGGGAAGGTGCTGCAAGCGAGTCTTTTGCTGCAAGGTATCAAGAATTAAAGCCTGGTTTTATAAAGGCAAGAGAGCTGATTGAGGAAATTTCTAATGCTCTTAAAAGTACTG
>CANQZO010000126.1 GCA_947628355.1 Candidatus Gastranaerophilales bacterium
CTTACAATTATTTTCCTTCAGTTTTATTGTTGCTTCAAGTCCGTTCATTCCGGGGAGCCCCAAATCCATTAAAACAACATCGGGCTTCATTTTTTCTATTATTTTAATGCCATCTTGTGCGTCCTCGGCTTCACCTATTACATTAATATGTTCGTACTCGTTTAATGTCGATTTTAAACCTACCCTGGTTAATTTATAGTCTTCAACAATTACGACACTAACTTCCTCTTTTCTCTGCATTACTTCTGCCACGGCTGCGCCATCCTCTCTGATTATCATATAGTATTTAGCTTTTAACTAACAATTTTAATTAAAACAAATAAAAAATTTTAAAAAATTAACCTGTTGTCTAATTTATAGATAGACAACAGGCTATTAACTCTGTTTATAATCATTGATTTATAAGTTATTTAATATGCTCTTTACGCCCGAGTCCTACGACATCAAACATAAAGGATTTTATCCCGTGCAGAGCAAGTAAAACACCTGCAGCCTTGCCGACATTTTTACATTTAAGTGCGACAACGGATAAACCGACAAGAGGAAGTGCGGAAAGCAATCTGTTACCTGCACCTTTAACAAATCCTTTTGTTAACTGCAAAGGGTGATATATTGAATAGTCGCTTTTTAAATCATACCAGAATTTTTTTGCTTTTGCTGTTACGGCGCTTGAAGAATCCATTGTCATATACTGTCTGTAATCATTATAAACCCTGTCGCCCGTTTCTATTCTATCGGTTGATACTGCTTTTTCTTTACCGTGAACATACATATCGTACAATACGGAAGCAGCCGTAACTGCACCTATAGCTTTAGACATAACACCTAAAGGTTTACCCGAAAACTTTTTTATTGCTGTAGTTACCGCACTTACATTCATTTGACTTTCCTTATCCTTTACTTCCGATTATTTTTTTTACTATGCACTAATACTTGATTTTATCCTACCTGCTTTCAACAATGCTTCATTTGCACTTTTTGCTTCCTGTCCGTATATTTTGCTTGATTTTTGTAATGTTTGAAGTAATTTTATTGTATTGTTATCACCGCGAGCATTTTCACTTGATATACAAGTCATTGCAAGGACTCTGTTATTTGCATCGGGATCTTGCAAAGCTATATTTAATAGAGCTGTTAATGCAGGGTTATTATATCTTGACGGATCTTCTTCAAATCTTTTTATTAAATCAACTATTCCGTTCTTTCTAACATTTTTATCTGCGCTTTTTAAATAGCTTTCAAGTGTTTTTATATATTCATTTGTCAAATTAACTACATGTTTGGTTTTTCCGCTTTGAGCCTGAACATTTACCGTATTGTTATTATCATTCATTATCGGAGTATTAGCTAAAGGCTGCTGAGGCAGAGGGGTATCAGGTGTATAAAAAGCTCTGCTTACAGGGAGTGAAGATGTTTGCGGCTGTGCTGCTCCTTTCGGCAGGTAATTAGCACTTGCTACAGAACTTGAAGTAGGTCCGCCAATTCCCGACGGATTATATATATATATATTTACACCTGAAACAGCCTGCTTTTGATTCGGATCATAAACAGATGCTGTCGGATACTGATAATACGGATATGTTACATTTGACGGTTGAATTGAAACACTTTGTCCGCCCGCAGTTGTAATATACTGCGGATTATTTGCAGGTACTCCGTTATTTACAGGGTATATTTGATTTTGGGATGAAATTTCAGTCATAATTTTCCCTTACTTTACATATTAATAAACACTTAATAATAAAAAAACATGCTATTTTTTTATCATATTTTAATTTTTGTAACGATTATTTATTCGATATTTTAAAGTGTTAAAATTTAATTAATTAGGAGTTTATTATGAAAAAACTTATTATCGGATGCGACCACGCAGGATTTGAATTAAAAAATAAATTAATAAATTTTTTAAAATTAAAAGAATACGATGTAACGGATAACGGATGTTTTTCAACAACTCCCGCCGACTATCCCGTAATTGCTCAAGACACGGCAAGAAAGGTAGCCTCAGGCGAATTTGAAAAAGGTATTCTTATATGCGGAAGCGGAGTCGGAATGTCTATTGCAGCAAATAAGGTAAAAGGTATCCGTGCAGTTGTTTGTTCTGATACCACATCAGCTAAATTTTCCAGACTGCACAATAATACAAACATTCTTTGTCTGGGGCAGAGAATAGTAGGTGAGTATTTGGCGGAAGATATTTGTGATATTTGGCTCAATACGGAATTTGAAGCACAAAGACATCTTACAAGAGTTAATCTTATTGAATAGTCTGCTCATTCATAATTAAAGTTATTGCATCTTCAATAGAATTTCTATAAGGAATAACATCCTCCAAATATGCAAACGAAAGAGCTTCTCTTACATTTATTGACGGGTTTACAAGTATGAACTTACCGCCGTTTTCCGCACATATTTTATATATATCAGCAAATATATAAGCATTATCGCTGTCAAATACCGATATTTCCTTTAAATCAAATACTATATTTTTTAACCCCATATACATTGAGGAATTTATATTTTTAATTAATTCATCATAAATTTTAGGTTCATTAAATCTTTTAATTATATAAGAAACTATATTATTATTAATTGCATATCTTGTATAAGCAATATTTTTATCTGTTTGAAATGAAGTACTTAAATATTTAAGCAATTTTGAGTGCCAATCTTTATCCTTTTGAATATAAAAATCAATACCCAGTTCATAGCAATGTTCTATTAATGAATTATCATCAGTACCTGATATAACAACAATTTTTGTATCATATCCCGTTTCATTGCGTTTATTTATTGCGGCTTGGATTAATTCAAACCCGTCTGAGCTATCCGGAATAAATAAATCAACAATTATACAATCAAATTTTACTTTATTTAACTCTGACAGCGCCTCATCTTTATGACGTGCAACTGACGGCGTTATTCCTATTCGTTTTAATACGGTGCTTAATTGATATATTGATAATTCCAAATCATCTGCAATCAATATTTTTTTATTTTCCAAGGTATCAACTTTAACCTCGGTAGAAAATGAATTTAGTTTTCTCTCTATTTCAATTAATGCTTCACTTATCTCATCAGAAGTTATTTTTTCTTTGGGAATTGATATTTTATCTTCCATTGAAGCAAGTTCAAAAATTTTATTTATTTGTTCATCCGATATATTCATTATCAAACCGTTTCTGCTGTTTTATAATAACAAATTTATGCCTATTTTTCAAGCACGATTGCTATTATTAATTTTTAAGTATTATTTCATATTATTTTTTATTTAAGTGACAAAAAATATATTTTGATGTTTTAATATTACTGTTAACATTTAATAATTATATATTATCCCTTGGAAAGAAAAATTAAACATGAAAAAGATTTTTTACTTAAAAATATTTACATTAATAGTATTTTTATTTTTTAATGCGATTGTTTCTTATGCTGCCGACAAAGGCATGAACACCCTGTCGAGAATAATAATTGAACCGTCTAGCCAAAAAGAAATAACATTAAATATGTTATTTAATGAAGAATATAAAGGCAATGCCTTTATTCAAAAAATAACCGACGGTTCTTATTATGTATTTTTACCCGAAACAATACTTCCCAAATCAGGTACAAAAATACACTATTCCTCCGGTTTTGACAGAAAAAAAATTAAACTTACCGTAAATCAAAATGAAGCAATAAAAGATAATACAAATACTAATTATATTCGTATCAGTGTTGATATGTTAGATGATTATTCCATTAACCTTATTTCAGGATTAAATTCCGACTATAACGGATTTTTAATGCAGTTAAAAAGTATAAATTTAGTAAGTGTTTTTGCATTCTTAGCATTAGCTGCAATTATATACATGCTTTGGTACTTATTAAGGAAATCTAAAGAGTATACAAATATTGACAGCTATACATCAGTTCCAAACAGCTTATTAAAATCAATTCAAGGCTCTAAAAATTCTGAAGCTCAGTTAAAATCCGGAAGTGATAATTCTTTTGAATGTTTTGATATTCCCGTGAAACAAAATAAAAATAACAGTTCCTACGAGTTAAAAAGCACATTAAATCAAACTTCCAAACTTTTAAATAAAAATAAAGGAACAGTAAGACTTAAACACACAAACCCTATATTAAAATCAACCGATAAAAAACCTAATGGTTTATTATTACCTGCTGTTGACGAAAACGAAATAAAAAAAGAAAACATTATTTCAAAACTTAATATTTCCGCTGATAAAGGCTTTTATATAACTTCCGATAACGGAGTTGTTAAACTTTTTGGATTTGTTAGTGATAAAACTTTCTTAATTCAGGAATTTAACAATATAAATCAAATTAATCTTCAAGCCAGATACTATGATAAAAAAGGAAATAAAGAAACTTATGTAGTAAGACTTGATAATTATAAAGCCTTAATTGAAGTTTCCAAATTTGATATGAGAGAATTAGCTAAGATATAGCGATGAAAAAAATTATAATCATTGTATTTGCTTTTATTTGTATATTATTTTTAATATACGAAAAACAACTTATTAAAAAAGCTGATAACGAAAATATAATAAAATTTTCATCATGGGGTTCGCAAAGCGAAACTGCTGTTCTTAAAGATTTAATTAATGACTTTGAAAAAGAAACAAATATAAAAGTAGAATTTATACATATTCCTCAAAACTACTTTCAAAAACTTCATTTGTTATTTGCGTCAAATCTGTCACCCGATGTTGTTTTTATTAATAATATCTATATAAAAATGTACATAAAAGCAGATTTATTGGAGGATTTGTCACAATATTTTGCGGATGATAAAAATTCATACTATAAGGAAGCAATAAATTGTTTTAAAGAAAATAATAAATTATATGCGATACCGCGCGACATTTCAGCACCCGTAATATATATAAATAAAGACATTTTTAAAAAGCATGGAATATACAAGACAAACAAATTAAATAATATACGAGAATTAAAAGAATTAGCTCAAAGAGTCACTACAAAAGATTATTACGGAATAAACATTGAAGAAGAACCGATATTCCTGTTAAGTTTTCTTGCCTCAAACGGCGGCGGAGTCTTATCTGATGATTGTAAAAGTATAATTATAAATAATCAAAACAGCACAGAAGCGCTTAATTTGTATTCGGATTTCATAAATAAATATCATATATCGCCGTCAAAAGCGCAAATAGGAAGCATGACCACCGCGCAAATGTTTATCAATAAAAAACTTGCTATGTACATTTCAGGACGCTGGATGGTGCCTAAGTTCAGACAGACTATAAATTTTGATTGGGACATTATAGAATTTCCCGCAAGTGAGGAAAATAAAATATATCTTGACGCATCGGGGTGGGCTGTATCAAAAAATTCAAAACATAAAGAACAAGCAATTAAGTTTATAAAATATCTATCTTCAAAACAATCGGCAGTAAAACTTGCCGAAAGCGGATTAATTACTCCCGCAACAATAGACGCTGCAGAGGAATTTATATTAAATGACAAGAAAAACAAACCTAAAAATTCGCAAATATTTCTTTCAATGATTAAATATACAAAACCGACCCCCGTAAATGAAAACTACGGAAGAATTAATGATATACTAAAAGAAAAGACTCAATCGCTTCTAAACGGAGCTAAAAGCGCAGAAGTTCCATTCGGTAATGCCGATATAAAAAAACTTGAAAGTTTATTGTAATGAATATTTTAGAAAATATATTTAAGTTAAAAGAATACAAAACAAACGTAAAAACAGAGCTGATTGCAGGTTTAACCACCTTTTTTACAATGTCATATTTATTTATATTAAGTCCTAAAATACTGGCTTATGCAGGGCTTAATTTTGAAAGTACGCTGTGTATAACAGCATTAACGGTATTTATCGGCAGTATTCTAATGGGCTTATATGCCAATAAACCATATGC
>CANQZO010000127.1 GCA_947628355.1 Candidatus Gastranaerophilales bacterium
TATTGGAAAAAAGTTAAAAATGGGGCGGACAGTGGGGTTCGAACCCACGTATATCGGAACCACAATCCGAGGCCTTACCACTTGGCGATGCCCGCCATTTGTATAAGCAATATAAAACAAACATTCCATTTTTTCAACTGTTTTTCAAAATAGAATTTTTTATTTTGAAGTTTGAGATTCTTTATATTCATCAAGATGTTTTTCAAAATGATCTTCCGTAATTGTATCTGTTGTTATACCCTTACAATCTATGGAAAATAAATCATCTAATATCGCGCAGTCATTAACTGTCCAAGTTTCAAAATCAAATCCCGCATTTTTTAGCATTTCACTTGCACTATTAGTCATTTTAGAAGCCTTTATATCCAAAAATACTTCATTTTCATCTGTTTTCAGACTTTCTAAAGTATTTAATGTTTTAGAATTCGGTTTGGATTGGGATAAATATCCTAATCTTGCTTCAGGCATAAGGTTTTTTATTTCTTGAAGATAATCATCTTCAAAGCTAATCCATGTAATTTTATCTTCCATTCCTGCTTTTTTTACTGCATCTACAAGAATTTGAGCTTTCTTTTTATTAAATTTTGAACTCTCTTTTAATTCTACATATACATTTAAGCCATATTCTTTACTGCAGTTAAGTAATTCTTCAAAAGTAGGGATTTTTGTTCCTTTATATTTTTTATCTTTCCAAGAACCAAAGTCATATTTTAATAATTGTTCGTATGTTAAACTTGAACATTTTTTCTTGAAAAATAATTTTTTTCCGTTGGCTTTTCTTGCAGTCCTGTTTATTGTTGAGTCGTGTAAAAGAACGGGAACGGAATCCTTTGTCCATTCAATATCACATTCTACTGTTTTATATCCGTGTTCTGCAGCCGCAATAATTGCAGGGATTGTATTTTCGGGAGCTACCGAGCTGTATCCTCTATGAGCTATAACATTAATATCATCTTCGTCTTCGTTATCATTTTGAGATGATTGAGAAAAATCTATATTTATATCATTAACCGATACTTGATTTATTGAATTGTTATATGATTCTTGTATTAAAGATGTATAAAATCCGCCATCGGTAATTTTCATTGTAATCATAATTATCTCTCTTAATATGTTTATATATATAAAAATTCACAGAGATAAAAAATTGTCTTTTTTGTAAATTTTTGTATGTTTTAAAGCAGTAACTTTACAGGACAAATAAATTAAAAAGCCCTCGTTATGAGGGCTTTATCAAATTAATATTTAATTAAATAGTTATCAAGTTCATATTTAGTAACTGCCGTTCTGTATCCTTCCCACTCTTTAAGTTTTGATTGCATAAATTCTTTAAATATATGTTCGCCCAAAGCGGATTTTACAATAGCGCTTTTTTTCATAAGCATTAACGCTTCGTGTAAACTGCCCGGCAGTGTTTCAATTTTGGCACGTTTACGTTCTCTGTCATCCATCTTAAATATATTTTTATCTATATCAAGCGGTGGTTTTGTTTTCTTTTGAACACCGTCTAAAATAGACTCTAAAATAACAGCCAAAGCAAGATAAGGGTTACAAGAGGGGTCAGGCGAACGAAGTTCAACTCTTGTTGCGTTACCTCGTTTCGCGGGAACTCTGATTAAAGCAGAACGATTTGCAAGCGACCAAGCCAAATAAACAGGTGCTTCATACCCCGGGACTATACGTTTATAGCTGTTTACAATAGGATTTGTAATTGCCGTAAAACTTTTAACATGGTCAAGCAGTCCGCCGATTGCATAAAGTGCAGTTTCAGAAAGTTGATGAGCTCTTTTTGGGTCATAGAACGTATTTTTACCGTTTTTAAACAGTGATAAATTACAGTGCATGCCGGATCCGTTAATACCGAATATCGGCTTAGGCATAAATGTAGCGTGCACTCCATTTTTGTTTGCCACTGATTTAACCGCATATCTGAATGTTACAATATTGTCGGCACTTGTAAGTGCATCTTCATATTTAAAGTCAATTTCATGCTGTCCGTCGGCAACTTCGTGGTGGCTTGCTTCAACATCAAATCCCATAGCGGTTATGGTTCTTACAATTTCTTTTCTGATATTTTCGCCCATATCCTCGGGAGAAGCGTCATAATATCCTGCTCGGTCGTGAGTTTGAATAATAGGATTTCCGTTTTCGTCTTTTTTAAATATAAAAAATTCCGCTTCCGGTCCTACATTCATTTCATAGCCGAGGTCTTTTGCCTTTTTAATTACTCTTTTTAAATTTGCGCGCGGGCAGCCCTCAAACGGTGTACCGTCGGGGTTATGGATATCGCATATAATTCTTGCAACATTTGTTCCGGCTGTTTTATCTTCTCTGAACGGAAGCAGGGTAAATGTTGATATATCGGGATAAAAATACATATCTGATGTTTCAATATTTCTAAATCCTTTTATTGATGAGCCGTCTAACATTGATTCATTGTTTAATACCTTATCAATTTGAGTAGCGGGAACCGACATATTTTTAACGGTTCCGTTAATATCGCAGAATTGTAATTTTACAAATTCCACCTTTTTATCTTTGATGATTTTTTTAATGTCATCGTTAGTGTATTTTGGTTTTCCTGCCATGTCTGTACCTTTCTGTTTAAATTTACGAATTTTATTATAAATATATACGGAGAAAATTACAAGCAATTTTTTCATTTTAACGGAAATTGCATTAAAAAAATGACAAAAATGTCAATTTTTTAGTGCAATCCTCGTTATAATTGATACATTTTTGCTTAACTTAACAATTTTAACAAAAAATGCAAAATTTTTTATTTTTTGACTAATTTTTTTCTTATCAGATAATTAGATTATGAATAAAATTGTACTCGCACAAATAAATACAATAGCAGGAAATATCGATTATAACGCAGATAAGATTAAGTTTAATATTGAGAAAGCAAAATCTGATAATGCAGATTTAATTATATTCCCCGAACTTGCACTTATGGGATATCCGTTCGGCGACATATTTATGCGCCATAAAAGCATAATAGAAAGACAGTTAGAAGAACTTAATAATATAGCCTCTTTAACAAATAATATAACCGCGTTGATAGGATTTGCCGAACCAACAGAACACAGCGGAGGCAAGCCTTTTTATAATTCCGTTGCGGTTATTCAAAACGGTAAAATAATTAATATAGCAAGAAAAAGACTGCTCCCTAATTATTGCGAGTTTAACGATTACAGATATTTTGAACCCGCAAAAGAAACACCCGAAACATTTGAATTAAACGGCGAGAAGTTTGGCATTATTGTTTGCGAAGACAGTTTTAACGATAAAGCCTTTTTCAAACAAGAAAGTATTTATAAAGTTGATCCGGTCGAAGAATTAATGAAACAACATCCCTCAACCGTTATAAACTGTTCTTGCTCGCCTACAAGAAACGGAAAAGAGTTTATAAAAAATTCTCTTTTCAGCTCAATTGCCAAAAAGTATAAAATTAATTATATTTATGTAAATCAAGCGGGATATGCCGATAACCTTACATTTGACGGCACTTCAAGAATATACGATAAAAAAGGCGAACTTGTTTTAAGAGCTAAATCTTTTGAAGAAGATTATGCCGTAAGTGTTGATTATAAAGGACAAATAGAACCGCTGCCTCAAGGTATGGATGAAAAACTTAATATAAAAACTTTTAATCTTAATTATAAAAATGATTGAGCACGCACTTATAAAAATTTAACCTCCACAATAAAAGACTGTTTTAATAAAAACGGATTTAAAAAAGCCGTACTGGGATTATCGGGCGGATTAGATTCATCCGTCTGCGCGGTTTTACTTGCGGATTCTTTAGGCAGGGAAAATGTCTGGGGAGTTTCAATGCCAAGCAAAATTACTTCATCTGAAAGTAAAAACGACGCGAAAATTCTTGCTCAAAACTTAGGAATTAATTTTATTGAAATTCCATTGTCAAATGAAATAGATACAATGAAAAAAATGCTGTCGTGTGCATTTTCACAAATTACTGCAGAAAAGTTTGAAAAATCAACAACCATTGAAAACCTGCAAGCCAGATTAAGAGCTACACTTCTATGGAGTATATCTAACGAACACAAACAAATGCTCCCTATTGCAACAAGCGATAAATCTGAATTATACATAGGTTATGCAACAATAAACGGTGATATGTCGGGCGGATACGCGCCTATTGCCGATGTTACCAAAACAAAACTTTTTGCGCTGGCTGATTTTTTGAATAAAACCCGTGAAACAAAAAACGCTATACCGCAGTCAATTCTTGAGAAGCCTCCGGGCGCAGAATTAAAAATTAACGCAAAAACAGGCAAAAGCGTCTGTGCTGAAGAAGAAAACATGCCTTATGAATTTTTGGATGAATTAATTTGGTTTGTTGAAACTCAAGGCTTCGGTTTTCAAGATTTTATTAATCATAAATTTTATTACGAAAAAAATCACCCTGTTGATAAAGCTCAAAAAGAAGAATGGATTAAAAAGTTCTTTTGGAAATCCCATTGCGCAGTATACAAATGGCACATTCTACCGCCAAGCGTAATAACAGATTCGCACTCAATCAACCTTGCCGAATACCGTCAGCCGATTATTTCAAAAGTTAACTAAACTTTATTTTGAAACAGTTTCCGTTTCTTGTTTAGTTTCGATTTCTGTTTTTTGCAGTTTTATTGCTTCTTGTTTTCTGTTGCTTTGATATCCGTACATAAAGTAAATTACAACACCAAGAACAAGCCAAAGCGGGAATAACATAGCTGAGGTTTTAACTTCTCTAAGCGCAACAAACATTAATCCCGAGCAAAATACTATTCCGATAATCGGGAACCACGGGCAGCAAGGAACTTTAAACGGTCTGGGGCGATTAGGTTCAGTTTTTCTTAAAAGTAAAATTCCCAAACATACAATAACAAATGATGTGAAAGTTCCGAAAATAGCAAGCTCTGCCGCTACCTGCATATTAATAAATAGTGAACCTATTAAAATTAAAATGGTTGATATAACAGTTATTACCCAAGGAGTTTGAAATTTAGGGTGAACTTTTTTCATAATCGGAGGGAAAAATCCGTCACGAGCCATAGCAAATAAAATTCTTGTTGTACCAAACTGCAGGACAAGCAGAACGGAAGTCAGACCTGCCAATGCACCAATTGCAATAGCACCCGCGAACCAATCCTGCCCGATAAAGCTCATTGCTGCAGCAATTGGAGCTTTTAAATCGATTTGCGACATCGGTATCATGCCTGTTAATACAATAGTTACCAGCGCATATATTATTGAACAAATTAATAAAGAACCTATTAATCCGATAGGAAGATTTTTTTGCGGATTTTTAGTTTCTTCTGCAGCTGTGGATATGGCGTCAAAACCTATATATGCGTAAAATATTGCAAAAGCACCCATTAATATACCTTTAATACCTGACGGAGCAAAAGGAGTCCAATTTTCCGGTCTTACATAAAATGCCCCGACACCGATAAATAATGCAATAACCGCAACTTTAACAAATACCATTATTTTAGCAAAATTTGCAGACTCTTGAATACCTTTTAAAAGTATTAACCCTATAACCGTTATAATAAACATTGCGGGAAGATTAATACAAAACGGTATCCCGAAAATATGAGGAATAGCTGCATCGGGATTTGATGCCACAGCGGTTTGATAATCATTTATAAGCCAAACAGGCGG
>CANQZO010000128.1 GCA_947628355.1 Candidatus Gastranaerophilales bacterium
CTCTAATTAAATTGATAAAAGAGCTATTGCTCACCTGATGTGAGGCTGTACGGCTTTTAGCCTACACCCTCATCAGAATCTTGTCATCCCGATTTATTATTATATAAATTGCTCGCAAGTTCTCACGCTTCGTACAGCTCTACAAATTGGAAAAAGAGTTATGGCTTCCGCATTTGCACCATCTTTTGCATTTAACTTTCTAAATAGGACTTCCGACATTTTTAGACCTTTACAATATATTTAAATTTAGTATTATGTATATTAGGAGTTATATTGGTGGAAGTTTGATGAGAAAAAGAATACTAATTATTTTTGCTTTTTTAATACTCTTTGTTCAAACAGTCTTAGCCGGTCAAAATACTGCTCAGCCTTTACCGGCGAATAAAATCTATGAAAATAATGTAAATTCAATTCTTTTTGTAGAAACGCAAGAATCAAGCGGAAGCGGCATTATTTTAGATGATACGGGAACATTTGTTACCTGTTTTCATGTGATTGGAAATGCAGATAATATATCAGTAACAACAAAAGACGGCAATAAATATAAGGTAAGAGGCTTTAAATATCTAAATCCTGCCGATGATATAGCTATATTGACAATAAGTTCAAGAAAAAAATTTACTCCTGTTTCTATCAATCATAGCGGATACAAAGTGGGAGATAATATTTATACCATAGGTAATCCGCAGGAAATAAAATTCGTTTTTAATAATGGTATTATAAATAAGATAATCGAGGACGATATAATCCAATTTTCAGCACCTGCTTCACCCGGCTCAAGCGGAAGCGCATTGTTTGACAGTTCCGGTAATTTAATA
Source organism: Candidatus Gastranaerophilales bacterium (assembly GCA_947628355.1). Classification (GTDB taxonomy): domain Bacteria; phylum Cyanobacteriota; class Vampirovibrionia; order Gastranaerophilales; family Gastranaerophilaceae; genus Avigastranaerophilus. Next base: position 819 of record CANQZO010000128.1, read on the forward strand.
GGAATGGTCACTTCGCAGTATAATCCCTCTGTAGCACAAAATATAAACTTTGCTATTGCAAATTCTAAATTTTTACCTTACTTGAATAAAAAAACTAAAGCGAATACTAAACATTTATCCTGGAGTGATTTTGTATCATCAAAGCTATCAGAAAAAAATTTAAAAGAATTTATCGCATACGCTTTAAGTAAAGATGATTATGTAATGTTATTCAAATATTCAAAATCTCTTATTACTCCCGAGACAATACCTCTTGAAGATTATGCTTTTTACGGAACTATGGCTATAGCTGCTTATATGAGTGATTATGATAACAATAAATTTTTAATTGATGAAGCAATTAAATGGTATACTGCATCAATAAACTCAAAAGAAAATGAAGAAATTTCTCTTTTCGGATTAATTCAAGCATTAATGATGAAAAGAGATTTAGAAAAAATTAATGAATATGAAAAACAGTTAAAAAAGTATCATAAAAGTTATAAATTTTTAAAAAACTGCTATAAAAAAGTTGATAAATGTAACTATGTCGAAGATAAATTAGAATGCGGAAAAATAATACGGGATAAAATTTTAGATTATTTGTATTCTTTAGCTGCTGATATATACAGTAAAAAATAAAAAGACCTTTTTAGGTCTTTTTATTAAATGGTTGCGGAGACAGGATTTGAACCTATGACCTTCGGGTTATGAGCCCGACGAGCTACCAGACTGCTCCACTCCGCGATATTAAATCTTTTTTCAACAGAGTATTCTGCATTATTAAATTTTCATAATAAAGCAAATACACTTCACACTTAAATTATTAAATGCTGAATGTAAAAAATCAAGTATTTTAGTTTTTAATCAAACTCAAAAAACTTTTTCTCGGGAACATTTAATGTTTCACTTAAACTAAACAAGAGATTAATACTGACTCCTCTTTTAGCAGTTTCTATCTTAGCTAAGTGTTCTCTTGATATATCAAGTTTATCAGCAAGCTGATTTTGCGTTAAATGTTTCATTTTCCTGTATTTAGCTATATTTTTACCGAATTTTTTTAATTTTTCAATATTTATACTCATATTTATATTGTTAAATATAAGTTCTAATTTGTATGTAGCCCCAATAGATACATTTTAGATTTATTTTATTTACATAATCGGTAAAAAAAGTTAAAATGATTGCAGGAGAATAATAATGAGACGAATTATCTGGTACATATTTGTTACTCTGCTGGTAATTACAGCTGTTATTGGTGATATAAAAATGGCATTAACTATATAGATAAAAAATAGGAGCGTCATGTAACGCTCCAACTAAAATTAATGATAATTATTTATTCTTTTTCTTCAATTATTTCTTCGGATGTTTTTTCTTCAACAATCTCAATATTTTCTTCTTCAACTATTTTTTCTTCATCACTGTCAGAATCTTCGTCATCGAGCTGCTCGATTTCATCGTCGTTGTCAGTATCTTCCGAATTGTCCTCTGTTTCCGTTTCTTCTTCAGCTTCTTCCTCAGATTCTTCTTCGGTATCTTCAGAAACTTTCTCTTCCTCCTCTTGAAGTTTCTTTCTTATTTCTTCAAGTTCTTCCTCTGTTTTAGCTCTTACTATCGGGATATTTAACATAAGAGCAACGGCATCACCCTCATTTTTCAGACCGATTTCCAGTTCTTCTTTATCGATAACAACATATTTTGAGAAAACATCAATGAGTTCTTCTCTCATTTTATTCATAATCAGCGGATCAAGTTTTGTTCTGTCGTGCATTAAAATAACTTGAAGTCTGTTTGTAGCTGTCTCGCTTGTATTTTCAGATTTTTCCAGTTGAAACAACTCTCTGATTTTATTATAAATATCGGAAAAAAGTGTTTTCATTTATTGCTCCTTTCCCTGTTTACCTAAATTTGAAAGGAATTTTTTTAATTTCCCAACAAAGTTTTTAGGTTCATCTATATCTAAGAAAGGAACATCCTCTCCGTTAATTCTTCTTGCGACATTGATATAAGCTCTGCCTGCAAGGGATTTTTCGTTATTAACAATCGGCTCGCCTCTGTTTGTTGAAGTTATAATTCCGGTATCTTCGGGAATAACACCTATTTTTCCGCAAGATAAAATATTTTCAACATCTTCAACACTCATCATATCGTTAGATTTAATCATATTGGGTCTTACACGGTTAATTAAAAGTTTATAGCTTTCAATACCCTCTGCGGCTTCTAAAAGCCCGATTATTCTATCTGCGTCGCGTACTGCCGACATTTCAGGTGTTGTAACAACGATAGCTTCCGAAGCTCCTGCAATTGCGGTTTGAAATCCCTGTTCAATTCCTGCAGGGCAATCAACCAAAATGAAATCATAATCTTTTTTAAGTTTATCCGTTATTTTTTTAAGCTGTTCGGCGCTGACCGAAGATTTATCTCTTGTCTGAGCAGCAGCCAGCAAACATAAATTAGGATTTTTCTTATCTTTTACCAATGCTTGTTTCAATTTACAGCGTTCTTCAACCACATCAACCAGAGTATAAACTATTCTGTTTTCAAGCCCGAGTAAAAGGTCTAAATTTCTCAAACCTATATCCGTATCAACAAGAACAACACTATGCCCGTTTTTTGCAAGTGCAGTTCCAATGTTTGCACTGGTGGTAGTCTTTCCCACCCCGCCTTTTCCGGATGTTATAACTATAACTCTCCCTGCCATCTAATCCGCTCCTTAATCGTTTATCTTAAATACTACTATTTCGTTGTTTATAATTCTTGCTTCTTCCGGTGTGAATGAATTTGTTTTTTCAATATACACCGTATTAAGTGAATCTGGACGTCTTGAATAGCAATTTGCTATTCTCAACTGAATTGCATTCATTTTTAATGCTCTGACTCTTGCCTTTTGGTTTCCGCCCGAACCTGCATGAGCAATACCGCTTAGAACTCCCCATACTGTTATGTCGCCAAATGCACTTATTTCGCACCCGGGGTGGCAATCGCCTATTATTACTATATTCCCCTCATAATTTATAACCTGTCCCGACCTTATTGTTTGTTTAATATATTTTGTCGGGAATGATTCAAGTTCTATATCCTCTTTTGTGTATTCTTGTTCGGGAACAACTATATCATCCATTTCATGATTATCTTCATATATATCTTGCGGATTTTCCATATTAAAAATGCTTGACTCTACGGGGTTAGAGCCGAATATAACATCAAGTTCATCGCGCATTTCTTCTTTCGGTTGTTCTTCTTGCGCTGTTTCAACTGAATTATTGTCATTTTGAACCTGTTGTTCATCTTGCGGTTGTTCGGATTGTTCCGATTGTTCTCGGTGTTCCTCTGCATAATCTTGTTGAACTTGGGCTTCATTTTCGGTTTGCACTTCCGTATTTATTTCCGTTTCAGATTCAACTGCTTCCTGCTGTACTTGTTCAATATATTCATCGGCAGTTTTATACGGCTCTGCAGGAGTAACATCAGTTGTATTTTCGGATGAAACATTTGAAACAATAATGCCTAAAGATAAAGCAACACGTTCCGTTTCAACAGATTTTGTATCAACGCTTGCAAGAATTGAATTTATCCCGCCGATTAAAGATTTAATACTCAGCAATTGTGCCTGATTTAAGTCAACATTGCCAAGTTTTAAGCAAATCTTTTTATTTCTGACTTCGGAATTATCAAGAATTGAGCTCAACCTAAAAATAATTTCAGCCGCGCTGTCAATATTTCCTAAATCAACTGTATACATACTATCATTTAAAAGCTGTTCCATAACTATATATCCCGCCTCTCAATGTATAAATCACATACCCGTAATTCACATGAAAAGAATATATTAAATTGAGCATGATTTCAAACAAATTAATTATTTATGTATAGTTTTATATACAAAAAAACTTTACGTAAATTTACATATACTTTAAAAGTCAGATATAGCAAGGAATTAAAATGCAATTTTTTTAAGTTGAAACAGAAAAAATTGTCCTTAAATACTAAATAGGTAATAATAAAGTATATGATTAAGACAGGTAAGGAATATATGAAAAGAGAGAAGATTTTTTTACTGATTGCCTCGGTAATATTACTGCAAAGTTCAATATGCTTTGCAAGAGATAATGCCCCTGCGGGAATAGATGAAACAAAATTAAATAAAGGCGCAACTTCAGAGAAATCACAAAGTGTAAATAAACCCGAATTTGACACTGATGCATACGCAAGAGAATACAGAAAAGTAACAAAAGACGGTGCGGTTATGCAGGCAATGGAAATGATGAAGGGGTTAAACATTGCAAAGTATTCTTATAATGCTTTAATGGGAAATAACTTAACGGAAAAACCCGTACATATTGAGTTTAGAAATCTTGCGGAAATCGACCAAAAATATGCCTCTTTTGAAGCATTGGGCTGGAAAAACGAAAAGAAAAACAGATTATACATATACATAAATGAAAAACACCGCAATGCACCGCCTGAAGCTATTGCTGCTTTACTATCCCACGAAGCATTGCACCAAGACACTTTATCATCGCTAAATGAAGAAACTTATGCTTGGACTATGGAGGCTTCCGTATGGATGAAGCTGGCAGAAAAAAATCCCTCCGTATTAAACAGCCCGTCAAGTTTAGTAACAAGAGAAAACATGTTAAAAAAGCTGTTTGAAAAAGGTGATTATACAAACAAATATATAAAAAGAGCGGTATTTTCAAATCCGGGATATAAGCTCCTGCCCACCCGCTCCCCTGGATTTGAAGATGAAGATTTATAATTGTAAACAAATGTAAACATTAAAAACCTTGAATTATCAAGGTTTTTTAATTTTGTATATACAAATTATGCAATTTTTATTTCAAAAA
>CANQZO010000129.1 GCA_947628355.1 Candidatus Gastranaerophilales bacterium
TGTCGCTCATTTCAGCCCCTTGTTACTCGGGTTCGCTTCGCTTAACCCTTTCGCAAAATCCGCTAGTCTAATTTTTCACCGCATTTTTTGCAAACACGGACTTTTTTGTTATCAACAACATCATACTTTATTCTTGTTGCTTTTTCACAAGCAGGGCAGTATAACATAACTTTTGATGAATCCATAGCTGCTTCAACTTTTATTAAACCGCCTTGATTTCCGCCTTGTGCTTTTTGCGCTTTTGTTACTATATTTGCACCCTCAACTATTACTTTGTTTTCAGCAGTAATAACTTTTTTTACGGAACTTACTTTACCTTTGTCTTTTCCTGAAGTAATTACAACTTTATCACCGCTTTTTACGTGTATCGGATGTTTTTCTACCGGTTTTTTATTTCTCATGGTCTTTCTCCTATATAACTTCCGGAGCTAAAGAGATTATTTTCATAAAGTTTTTATCTCTTAACTCTCTGGCAACCGGCCCGAAAACACGGGTACCTCTCGGGTTACCGTCTTTGTTGATTATTACTGCGGCATTTTCGTCAAATCTGATTACACTGCCGTCTGCACGCTTGATATCTGCTTTAGTTCTTACGACTACCGCTTGTACTACTTCAGATTTTTTTACAGGCATTCCCGGAGCTGCATCTTTAACTGCCGCTACAATTACATCTCCTACATGCGCATATTTCTTGTTTGAACTTCCCATTACTCGGATACATAACAATTCTTTTGCACCTGTATTGTCTGCTACTTGTAATCTTGTCTCTTGCTGTATCATTTTATTTCATCCTTTGAAATTAACTTATTATTTTACTTTTTCCACTATTTCTGAAACAACCCAGCGTTTACCGCCTGATATCGGTTTTGATTCCGTTATTCTTACTATATCACCCTCTGAACATTGATTTTGCTCATCATGTGCTTTGTAATTCTTTGTTGTTTCTATAATTTTCTTATATTTCGGATGTTGATTGTATGATGCAACCTTTACTACTGCTGTTTTTTCCATTTTGTTGCTTACTACAACACCTTGTTTTTCTTTCTTAGGCATTTTATTTAACCTCTTTTTTTTGATTAATTACTGTCTTTGCTCTTGCTATTGATTTACGCAATTCTTTTATTTGTGAATTTGCTCTGCCTAAATCAGCAGAATTTTCATACTTGTTTGTATATTTTTTGAATCTTATATCAAATAATTGCTTTTTGCTGTCCGCAATTATTTCATTTAATTCCTGTTCCGTTTTTTCACGTATTTCTTCAATTTTCATAGCTATTCACCTGTTTTCTCAACAATTTTTACTCTGATTGGTAATTTTTGAGCAGCTAATTCAAGTGCGTGTATTGCTACTTCTTTTTGCGGATATTCTATTTCAAATAATATTCTTCCCGGTTTTACTACCGCTACCCAATATTCCGGGTTACCTTTTCCTTTACCCATACGAGTTTCAGCAGGTTTCGCAGTTATCGGTTTGTCGGGGAATATCTTTATCCATACATTTCCGCCTCTTTTTATTTCACGTGTCATTGCACGTCTTGCTGCTTCTATTTGCCTTGATGTTATCCAAGCAGGATCTTGTGCCTGAAGTCCGTATGATCCTAATTCCAATTTAGTTCCGCGGGTTTCATGACCTTTCATTCTGCCTTTCATCATCTTTCTGTATTTTGTTTTCTTGGGCATTAACATGATTGCTTTTCGCTCCTAATTCATTGTTTACTCGTTTGTTTCATCTTTTACATCAGTTTTTACTTCTTGTACTTGTGCTGCTGATGATTTTTTCTTTCTTCTTGCTCCAACGGGTTTTTCTTCAAAATTGTTGGCGCCTGCTTTTTTAGCTTTGATGTTTTGGTCTGCCATTTCTCCGGGCATTAAATCACCTTTGAAAATCCATACCTTAACACCAATTTTACCCATTATGGTATCTGCTTCAGCAAATCCGTAATCTACGTTTGCTCTTAATGTTTGAAGCGGAATTCTGCCTTCTTTTGCCCATTCGCTTCTTGCTATTTCGGCTCCGCCTAATCTGCCCGATACCATTACTTTTATTCCTTGAGCTCCGCCGCGCATTGCTCTTTGCATTGCCTGCTTCATTGCTCTTCTGAATGCTATACGTTTTTCAAGTTGAAGTGCTATTGACTCAGCTACCAGTTGTGAATCTATATCAACTCTTGCTACTTCAACTACGTCTATTGTTACTGTTTTATTTATTAATTTTGCAACTGCAGCTCTCAGTTCATCTATACCTTGTCCGCCTCTGCCGACTACTACTCCGGGTTTCGCAGTAACTACCGTTACCGTTACATTTTGAGCTTTTCTTGCTATTAATATTCTTGATATTCCCGCAGCATATAACTTCTTCTTTACAAATCTTCTGATTTTTGCATCTTCTGCTACAAACTCGGGATAATCCTTTTTAGCAAACCATGTGCTGAACCAAGGTTGTATTATTCCTACTCTAAATCCTGTCGGATGTGTCTTTTGTCCCATGTCTATTACCTTCTACTTCGCTTCATTCGTTACTTTTACCGTTAAATGAGATGTACGTTTAACTCTTGCATACATTCTGCCTTGAGCTCTCGGTTTCGCTCTCTTTAACGTTCTGCTTTCATCTGCGTATATTTCGGAAACCTTTAACGATTCAGCCGTTGCTCCGAATTTTTCAGTCGCATTTGCTACAGCCGCTGTTATATTTTTTTCTACTACACGCGCTGCAAAATACGGCATAAATTTCAACATGCTTAATGCTTCCGATGCTGATTTGCCTCTTACAAGATTGATTACTCTGCGTAATTTTCTTGCCGGCATTGTTATATCTGTTTGTTTTGCCTTAGCTTCCATAATCTATTTCCTTTTCGCTGTTTTATCTTGCCCTGCGTGGCCTCTGAACATTCTTGTAGGTGCAAATTCGCCTAATCTGTGCCCTACCATCGGCTCCGATATATATACAGGTACGTGAGTCTTTCCGTTATATACCGCTATTGTATGCCCTACCATATCGGGGTTCTCGGGAGTAATCATAGACGCTCTTGACCATGTCTTTATTACTCTCTTTTCTTTATTTGCATTTAATTTGTCTATTTTTGCTTTTAAAGAGTCGTGTACATATATACCCTTTTTTAGTGAACGTGTCATTAATTATCTCCTTTGATTAGCGTTTTCTGCTTCTGACTATTAATTTATCGGTCGTTTTGTGGACTTTTCTTGTCTTGTGTCCTAATGCAGGCTTACCCCATGGTGTCTTGGGATTTCCGCCCGGACCTGTTTTTCCTTCACCACCACCGTGCGGGTGATCGCAAGGGTTCATCGTTACACCTCTTACCGTCGGTCTTATTCCTAAGTGACGTGTACGACCTGCTTTCCCTATCTTTAAGTTTTTGAATTCAGCATTGCCTAAAACGCCTATTGTTGCTAAACATTCTTTTCTTACCATTCTCATTTCAGAGCTCGGCATTTTTAATGTTACATAATTTCCGTCTTTCGCCATCAGTTGAGCGCCTGCTCCCGCCGTTCTTACCATTTTTCCGCCTTTACCGGGGATTAATTCTATGTTATGAACGACTGTACCTAACGGGATTAATTCTAACGGAAGTGCATTTCCTGTTTGTATCTCTGCTTCCGGACCCGATACAACTTTGTCGCCTACTTTTAAGTCATGCGGTGTAAGTATGTACCTTTTTTCACCGTCTGCATATACTACTAACGATATTCTTACGTTACGGTTAGGATCGTATTCTATTGTTTTTACTTCACCTTCAATACCGAATTTTTCACGTTTGAAATCTATTACTCTGTATGCTTGTTTATGTCCGCCGCCTTTATGTCTGCAGGTTATTCTTCCCGTGTTATTTCTTCCTGCTGTCTTTCTTATCGGCTGTAATAATGATTTTTCGGGGGTCGATGTTGTTATTTCCGAATAATCACTTTTTATCATTCCTCTTTGTCCCGGAGATGTCGGATTAATTTTTCTTGTACCCATCGGTCTATACTCCTGCTAACTCTTCAATAGGATCACCCTCAATTGTTACTATTGCTTTTTTGCTTGATTGAGTTCTGCCTACTGAGTATCCTACTCTTTTTGCATGTGACGGCATATATACTGTTCTTACTTTTTTTACTTTTCTGCCGGGAAAAGCTAATTCTACCGCCTGTGCTATTTCTATTTTGGTTGCATCTTTTAATACTTCAAATGTGTATTGGTTTAATGCCGCCGTTGTCATAGATTTTTCCGTTATTATAGGTCTTTTGATTATATCGTATAATCTTTCTTTGTTTTGTTTTGTTGTACTCATTATTTTGATAACCTCTCAGTTATTTCTAATATTGCCGCTTCTGTCATAACCAATGTGTCAGCTTCCAATAAATCTTTAACATTTAGGTTTGACGGTAATATGATTTTTACGCTGGGAAGATTTCTTGCCGCTAATTCCAATTGTCCGTTTTCTGCTGCCTGCGTATTTGCTATTATTAAAATCTTGCCCTCTGCCTTTATTGCTTTTAATGATTCAGCTACTAATTTTGTTTTAGCTTCTTTAATTTCAGAAAAATCTTTTACTAATATTGTGTTTTCCAATCTTGCTGATAAAGCTGATTTAATAGCTAATCTTCTTGCTTTTTGAGGCATTGAAAACTCATAGCTTCTCGGTTTTGGTCCGAATACCACACCGCCGCCTGCAAACAACGGACTTCTTATTGAACCTGCTCTTGCTCTGCCTGTTCCTTTTTGTTTCCATGGCTTTCTTCCGCCGCCTGAAACTTCTGCCCTTGTTTTAGCACATGCGTTTCCGCCTCTTGCATTATTTAATTGTCTTCTTAATGCCATGTGCATTACGTGCAAATTCGGCTCTACTCCAAATACTTTGTCATCAAGAGCAATTTGTCCGACTTGCTTTCCGCTTGTACTTAATATTGAAACTTCTTTTGTCATTTTTCTTTTTCCTTACTTTTTCGGATTAATGTTTCTTTTTCCGGATTTTATACATTCCATTTGACTCTTGACGGTACTACCGTTACCAGTTTACCCTCCGGCCCCGGTACTGAGCCTTTTATGAGTAATAAATTGTTTTCACTGTCTATTCTTACTACCGTAAGTTTTGTTATTGTGACTCTTTCATTACCCATATTCCCTGCCATTCTTTTACCTTTTATTACTCGGCCGGGTGTTGTTCCTGCACCAATAGAACCGGGTTCTCTGTGATTTTTTGAACCGTGTGCCATTGGTCCTCTTCCAAAGTTCCATCTTTTTACAGTACCTTGGAAGCCTTTTCCGATTGATGTTCCCGTTACATCTACTTTCGTTCCTTCGGTCAATACGCTTAAATCTATTGTTTGACCTACTTGATAGTTTTCGGGATTATCTAATCTGAATTCTTGTAAATGTCTGAAATTTTCTAATCCGTTTTTCTTAAAATGTCCGATTTGTGCTTTTGTTAAATGCTTTTCCTTTGCAGGTACTACGCCTACCTGAATTGCATTATAACCGTCTGAATCTACAGTCTTTACTTGTGTTACTGTTAACGGATTAACTTTTATTACTGTTACGGGAATTGCAAGTCCTTGTTCATTGAATACTTG
>CANQZO010000130.1 GCA_947628355.1 Candidatus Gastranaerophilales bacterium
TTAATGAAAAAAGGGCTGCAATTATTAAAAATCGAAAATACAAGAATGTTTACGGGTGTTTAATTAAATCATATCCGAGAAGATATTTTTAATACGTTCAATACACCCTGCTTGGCTTATATACCATTCACGGCAAGAAATGCGTTCAACAATTGCGCCTGTTCGCTCCATTAATGTCTGCTTTTGTATTTGGGTCTTATTGCATTTTACATTATCTTCCGCGCCGTCGCATTCAATTACAATAGTTTTCCCGGCAGGACTCGTCAAAGTTAAATCTGCGCTTAATCCTGCCAATATTTTACCTGCAGTCACGCTAAATCCTTCTTCACGGAACGCTTTTGCAACTTCTTTTTCAAATGCGTTTTTGTATACATTATCATCCGTATTAAATTCATCTTTTAACGAATTTCGTGCAATATATGCCTGCACAAATTCAATATAATCTTTTAAAAGCCCGGCAGGAAGTGATTTAGGGTCTTTTGACAAGAATACTATTTGTTTTTTTCTTGCTCTTGTAATAGCTACGTTAAACAAATTCGGGATTTGCAAAAATGTTAAACTTTGATTGTAACTGTTATTTGCAATAGCCCAAGAAAGCATTATAATATCGCGTTCATCCCCTTGGAATGTGTGTGCGGTACCTGTTTCTATTTTATGTTTTCTTATCATGCTTTCAGTGAAAACCTGCGCTATTGCTTTTTTAATTAACTCAACCTGTCCTCTGAACGGCGAAATTATACCGACCGTTACAGGTTCATGGTCAGGATTAGTATTTCTTTCATCCTCTTGAATAATCTCTTGAAGCCTTTGCATTATAGCTTCAACCTCGGGCATATTGCGCGTTGCGTCAAAATCAACTTTACCGTCAGGAACTTGCACCAGTTCAAGAACATCATTACTGTTGCATTGCGACATTATTCTTATTCTGTCGCCGTAAAACTCTTTATTGCTGAAATCAATAATCGGAGCGTAGCTTCTGAAATGTTCATCAAGCAATACAGGTTTTGTTGAATAATAATTTGCCAAATCAAACATGGAGTTCGTTCTGAACCGCCACATAAGCTGATATTTATCGGGGATTTCATATTGGCTCATAAACGATTGTTCTTTTGATTTTTCCAAGAAAGATAAGTGCGGAAGCTGTTTATCATCACCTACAATCACCGCTTTTTTACATCTGAATAAAATAGGCATACAGCTTGCTATATCACACTGCGAAGCCTCATCAATTATAGCAACATCAAACATTGCAGGCTTTAACGGCAATGAATTTGAAATCGCATAAGTTGTTACACACCAGCAGGGAAATGCCTCGAGCAAAGGTTTAAAATCTTCATCCTCTAACAGTCTGTTTTGAAGATTTTTCTTTCTCGATACAAGCGCTTTTGTATGTACAATCAATCTTTGACGTTTTACCTGATCACGCAATAAACCTTTTAAAGAATTTCGTCTTTTTCCTTTTAATATATCAACCGCAAGAGTTTTTTGTTTTTTGCGCAGTTGTTTTATTTCATCTAAAATATTATGAATATTGCCTAATTTATAAATTTGAGTCTCGCATTTTCGCGCACATGCACTTAAACGGGCAATTATAAGTTCAAGTTTTAATCTTTCAAGGTTTTCTTCATCGGGTTTAAAATTATTATTTTGGATAATTTTCTTTAATTGATGATTAGCATATTTTGTTGTCATATCGGCAAAAAAACCGCTTTTTTCAATATTTTTTTCAAGATTTTTTATTGCATTTTCTATTTCATCAATTTCAGAAATTGTATATTTCCCTGTTAAATATTCAAGTTCGCCGATTTGTTTTGATTTTTCATCACGTTCTTTTATTATACTTTGCCATTCTGTTTCAAGTTTTATTATTTCTTCGCAGGTGTTTTCTTTTTCTTTAATTGACATAACAAGTTTTTGCATGTCTTCCGTATCAACAAGAAGCGAGTTTTCAAAATTAGTATCCAAATCCACCTTATTGGATATCAAATCCTGCAAATCAAACGATAACTGCTTTTGATAATTAGCTCTGCCCGCTCTTAAAGCAAGATACGGCGCGCCAAAATCATTTAATCTGTTAGCAACAACATCGGTTGCTTTATCCATTCTTGAGGCAACAAGTACAGTTTTACCGTTTGAAATTAAATGGCAGATTAAATTTACTATTGTTTGGGATTTACCAGTTCCCGGGGGACCATATACCGCAAGTATCGAGTTATCTTCAAGATTTTTTATAACGTCTTCCTGTGAGTCGCTAAGCGCCAAGGGTGTGACAGCAACAAAATCTTTTAAATTATTTTCTTTTATGATTTTTGTTGCCATTTTACCTTTTCCCATAAGGTATTCTTCGTTTACAACATTTAAAGCCGTTTCTCTTATAACACCTGATGGTTTTTCGGCTATCTGTGTAAGTTCATATAAAACTCCCGCGGTAACTAACGGTCTTTTTGTTAATATTATGGCACTTTTATTTGTTAATACGACCTTATCGGCTTTTAACTTTGTTTTAGGTTTTTCCGTTTCGCTTTCTTCTATTGCTTCCTGCATATTTTCATAATTAATTTGCTTTTCAGCGTAAAATTCTTCCGCAGGGTTGGTTTCCGATACATTATTTTCCAGTTCTTCATTTTCTTTTAATTCAAATTCCAAATCGGGAATTAATGATTTTAACGTAGTTAAAAATATGCTTAAATCTTCTTCTTTTAAAGGTAATTTCGGTACTACATCCAAAAGCCCGTCAAGCATATTATCAATTTCATCTTCTTCACCGGATAAATTCATTAAACTTGTAAGTGCGGCAGTATTTAAAGATAAGCCCTCCTCTTGAAGCGAGCATTCTATACTCATTCCGACTCTTTCAAGTTTACAGCTGCAATATAAAAGGGGGGTTAAAAATTCATTTTTCCTTTTTGTTTTTGCGTTTTTACCGACCAAAAATAAATATCCGTATATTAAATATTTATCCTTTTGGCTGTTTTCGCTTTGAAGCATTAATTCCGTCAAATACGAGTCTGAACCGTCCAGTTTTAAGGTTTGAGGATATTGGGTAAAAACTTTTTCATTATGCAATAATGATGAATTTTCGCTGTTATTTTTCTCCGTACTTTCCAAAAATATCCATTTATTATCCTTATCCTGCTTTAAATTTCTGAAAGTGGAGCTTTGCACTTCTTCTCTTACGCAGTCATGAAGGTACAAGCTCAAGCGTTTTATAAAACTGTTATTAAAAGCTGAATTAATCATTTTTGCGGCTTCTTGCAGCATAGTTTTCCCCTATTAATTTAAATAATAAGTAATTATAGCATTTTTAGGGGCAATATTCAAAAAAATTGCCATTATTCATCCAAAAAAACGATGTTTTTCAGATTTTAAATTTACCGTTTTCGTAAATAAGTTCATCATCAGCGTATATTTTACCGCCGTTTTTCATATTTTTTATTAAATCCCAGTGCAAGCCCGAAACATTCTTTCCGCCAGTATCGGGGTATGAAGCGCCGACTGCCATGTGAATAGATCCGCCGATTTTTTCGTCAAACAAAATATTACCCGTTACATCCTGTATCATTTCATTTGTTCCGACGGCTATTTCACCTATAAATCTTGAACCGTTATCCATATCGAGCATGTTATTTAAAAATTCTTCGCCTTTTTCGGCTTTTGCTTCAATTACTTTTCCGTTTTTCAGAGTTAACAATACCTTTTGAGCCTCGTTACCGCGGTATATTTGAGGGAAATCAAAATATATTTGTCCCTCTGCGCTATCCTCTACGGGAGAGGTATAAACCTCACCGTCGGGGAAATTACATTCTCCCGCACAGCTTTTCCATATTCTGCCCGCTACATTAAAGGTAATATCTGTTTTTTCACCCGTTATATGAATTTTTGATTTTTTATTCAAATACTGCGCTATTTTTTCCTGTTTTTCACCGATTTCCCGCCATTTTTTAACAGGGTCATCTATATGTAGCCAACAAGATTTTATTAAAAATTCACTGTATTCATCAAGTGACATTTTTGCTTCCTGTGCTAATGCCTGCGTGGGAAAATCAGCTATGACCCATTTTAAATCACCCTCGGCAGCGCGTTTAAGCATTTTTTCGCTTAAATGTTTCATAGCGCCCGAGCGTTTTGCCATTTTTTTTGAATCACATCTTGCCATATTTTTTACGTTAAACGGCGCGCCTATTGATATTAAATTTTTAGCCTTTTCATATTCAAGTTCTGTCATAGGGTCAACATACTCAAGCTGTTCATCCGTTGCATTTTTTATAAACAGTTCATTTAAGCCATCAACTCCCATTCTTACAACAGGGTATCCGCCTTTTAACAGGACTTGCCTGTATATTTCTTTAACCAAGGGCTGAGATTGATATGAATCAGTCCTTATTATCGTAAGCTCGCCTTTTTGAACTTTAACGGAATAATCTACCAATACTTTCGCATATTTTTCCCATAAATTTTCCATTTTTACACCTCATCATTATTTAAAGCATTTAATCTGCCTAAATAAATCCCTCTTTTTGATGTCTTTATAAAGTCAGTTAATCTTAATATATTCTTATCGTTAGGGAACATTTCTTCCAGTTCTTTTACAACATTTGAAAGCGTTGTTTTTCTTGCTTCAATTAATCTGTAGGCTTCTCTTATGTTTTTAATTTCTTCGGATGAAAATCCGCGTCTTTTCAACCCTACTACGTTAGGTCCGTGCAATACTGCAGGTGCGCTTGCTGCTTTTGCAAAAGGCGGTATATCCATTCTTGCTGCAGAAAAACCCGATATTATTACATATTCACCAATTCTTATATTTTGGTGATAAACACTCATTCCACCTAAGAATGCACATTTACCCACGTGAACATGCCCGCCGATTGTTGCAAGGTTTGCAAATATAGCTTCATCTTCCACTACGCAGTTATGCGCAACATGGCTTGATGCCATAAATAAACATTTATCACCGACTTTTGTTATTGCACCGTCTTCGCCTGCGGCCCTGTTTATGGTTACATATTCTTTTATTATACAATTCTTACCTATTACGGCTTTTGTTTTTTGTCCTTTATAGCTTAAATCCTGCGGAGCCGTTCCTAAACTTGCAAACGGATAAATTGTTGTTCCCTCGCCGATTTCGCAATTTTCCAAATAAGCATTTGCTATTATTTTTACGTTTTCACCTAAAACTACGTTATCGCCGATTATAACATTCGGCCCTATCTCACAGCTTGCAGGTATTACCGCATTATCAGATATTATTGCCGTATTATGTATTGTCATATTTTTCTCCTATTGTTTTTCAAGCATTGAAAACATTAAATCTGCTTCAACAGCCAGATGTCCGTCTACAAAGCCTTTTGAATGTACTTTAGCTATCGGCCCTTTTACTTTTAAAAGTTCCGATTCTATTTCAAACTTATCTCCCGGAATAATTTGTCTTCTAAATCTTACCCCGTCAATACCTGCGTATAAAAACAATTTATCTTTATACTCGGGCAAAGGCACCAAACACCCTGCCGACACCTGTGCCATTGCTTCCAATTGCAATACCC
>CANQZO010000131.1 GCA_947628355.1 Candidatus Gastranaerophilales bacterium
CAAAACTCCCGAGCAGGATTTAAAAATGATTAAAAAATTAAATAAAGATTTAATTATTTAAAAAAAACCGCTTAGAGCGGTTTAAAATGGTGCGCTTGGCGCGATTCGAACGCGCGACCTATCCCTTAAAAGGGGAGTGCTCTACCTGCTGAGCTACAAGCGCATTTGCTTGATTATTCTTAACCATACCAAGAACATTTTTTGTAGTCAACCGATTTTTTTCTTTTTATTTATTATTAATTTTAAGGAAAGCAAATAATATAAAAATTACGTCCTGTCGCTCCGTATAGATAACTTCTAAACTCGGCTCAAGCTGCGGAACTCGCCTCACGATGTGAGGCTCAAACAGTCCTCGCTGCGACGCTGCCTCGTAAAGAAGTTTAACTATACTCCGCAATGGACTTTAATTTTTATATTATTTGCTTTCCGTTTTGATTAGGCTTTAAAAGGATTTTCCAATATTATTGTCTGCTCTCTATCTGCGCCTACACTTATTATTTTTATAGGTATTCCGACTAATTCTTCTAACTTTTTTAAATATATTCTTGCATTTTCGGGTAAGTCCTCTAAAGTCTTGGCATGTGATATGTCGGATTTCCAGCCCTTAAATGTTTCATATACAGGTTCTAAATACTTGTGCATATTAATATTTGTGGGGTAATCTTTGTAAATTTTACCGTCGCGTTTATCTTTGTAGGCAACACAAACTTTTAATTCGTCAAAATCATTAAATACATCTATTTTTGTTATTGCCATTTGAGTTAAACCGCCTACTAATACACAGTATCTTGATAAAACAGCGTCAAACCATCCGCAGCGGCGAGGTCTGCCTGTTGTTGTTCCAAATTCCGCCCCGATGTTTCTAATCTTTTCTCCTGTTGAGTCCGTTAACTCCGTTATAAAAGGTCCCTCTCCTACTCTTGTTACATAAGCCTTTGTTACTCCGATTACGTTGTCTATATGTGTCGGACCTATTCCGCTGCCTGTTGCGGCTCCGCCGCCTATTGGGTTTGAGCTTGTTACATAAGGGTATGTTCCGTAATCTATATCAAGCATTATGCCTTGTGCGCCTTCAAATAAGATTTTTTTATCATCTTTTATTGCGCTTGACAGCTTTTCAACCCAATCTTCGGCAAGATACGGTTTAAATATTTGTGCATATTTTTTGCAGTATTCAAGCATTTCGTCTTTTGAATACGTTTTTGAACCGTATACTTCTTTTAAAATCTTGTTTTTTAAGGGTAATATAGCGTCAAGTCTTGAATTTAAAAGTTCTTCATCATATAAATCCTGCACTTTAAGCCCGTATCTGCCTATTTTATCGGAGTATGTCGGGCCTATTCCTTTTTTTGTTGTGCCTATTTTATTTGTGTTTGATGAATTTTCGCTTATTCCGTCTATATCAATATGGTAGGGAAGCGTTATTGTTGCAAGCGGGCTGATTTTTAAATTTGATAAATCAACTTTGCGCTCTAAAAGTTCTTGTGTTTCTTTTAAAAATGTTTCGGGATGTATTACTGTTCCCGCGCCTATAAAACAGTATTTATTTTTATATAATACCCCTGACGGAATTAAATGAAATTTATATGTTTCATTATCAACTACAACCGTATGGCCTGCGTTACATCCGCCTTGATACCTTATAATTACGTCTGCGTATTGGGCAAGTAAATCCGTAATTTTTGCTTTGCCCTCATCACCCCACTGCGCACCTACAACTACCGTATTTCTCATATCCGCCCTTTCAATTAGCATGTATGCCAATTAAAAGTATAAAACAAATTTTTATTATTAGGAACAGTTTATAAATTTTATAAATTTGCTGCTGCTGTTGCTTTATAAAGCCCGATTTGATTTATAAAATAATCGGTTCTGTCTGTTGTTACTAGTTTTTCCGTTGTGAGCATGCTCTCGCGTTTTTGTAATAAGTCAAGATTAGAAATTATACCCTCTTTAAATTTCATTTCGGTAAACTTAAAATCTGCTTTTTCAGCATCGTAACTTTGCAGAGTTTTTAAATATCTTTCATTATCCGACTTTAAATCGCATAATGCGTCATTTACTTCTTGAATTGAGGTAAGATATGTTTTTTTATAGGTTTCTATTGCTTGATTATATTTATTTTTTTGCAGTTTTAAATTGGCAATTCTGCTTCCGCCCGTAAATAACGGCAGTAATGCACCTCCTCCCAATAGTGCAACAGAGTTTGTCCAGTTCATATTTTGAAAAAATTCTGTTGAATTGAAAGAAATTAATCCTAAAATATTAAATGTGGGTAAAAAATCTTTCTTTGCTGCCCGAATTTCAAGCCCTGTCTTTTTTAACATGATTTCGCTTGTGAGATAATCGGGACGATTTTCTATAACTTCCGATGAAATACAATCGGGAATTTTTTTATTTATTGTAAGCTCGTCAAAAGATATTCGTTTAAAATCTGCTTTATTTTCGGGGCTTTCACCCGTCAGAACGGCTAGCATGTTTAATAATCTTTCGCGTGATTTCATTAAATCGGATAAATCTGCTTCCGCTCTTATAAATGCTTTTTGGGCGTTTACAGTATCTGCCGTAGAAATAAGCCCTTGTTCATTGCTTATTTTCATTAAGTTATATATGCGTTTTCTGTCGTTTATTATATCTTGTTGTATTTCAATAAGTTTATCAAGTTTTACTATATTGTAATAAGTACTTCCCGTTGCGCTGACAGCTGAAATATATGCTGCTCTTTCGCTTTGGCGCGATGCTTCTATTAATTTATCCATTGCTTTTGTTCTGTCGCGGTTTTTTCCGAATAAATCAATTTCATAATTTGCATATATGGGGAGTGAAATTAACCCGTCAGAATTTGTAACTCCGGGGAGTTTATATAAGGCGGGAACCGCACCGACTCCTATTGAGGGCAGTTCTTTTGCCCGTTTTAAATTTTTGTTTTCCGTTGTTTCTTCAACTTTTAATGTTGCTGTTTTTAAGTCATGGTTATTTTGCAGGGTTTTTATTATATATTCCGTTAAAATCGGGTCATTTAACTCTTGCCACCAGTTTAAATTAATATATGAATATATTGTTTTTTCATCCGTTATCGGCTTTTTTGCCGCTAAGACAGGACTTTGCATTATCACTAAGAAAAATAAAAGTATAACAGATGTAATTTTTTTAATTTTCATTAAATTCTCCACTTTAATCCGTCTTTACGAATTTGAAAAATTTGCCCTTATTTCAATAACATATTAATATATTTATTGAGTAAAAGCAAATTAGAAAACGGATTTATTATGAGCAATGAAGAAACTAAAAATTCTAAAAAGAAAACATTATTTATAATCGCCGGGGTTATAGCTGCGATTATTGCAATTGTATTCTATCTTAATTCATTAAGATATGAAACAACCGACGATGCTTATATTGAAGGAGATTTAATTCAAATTTCCGCTAAAGTATCGGGTCAGGTTGAAGAAATTTATATTCAAGATAACCAAAAGATAAAAGAGGGCGATTTAATCGTAAAAATTGATGATACCGATTATAAAGTAAAATTAGACCAAGCACAGGCTTTATATGAAAAAGCACTTTACTCTCAAAAAGTCGCAAAAGCAAAATTAGATGCGGTTAATTCTAAAATTTCACTTGCTAAAAAGGATTTAGACAGATATAAAAACTTATTTGCGGCAGGTGCCGTATCACAACAAACACTTGATAGTGCTCAAACCCGTTATGATAATACAAAAGCAGAACTCCTTGCCGCTGAAGAAGATATACTTTCTTCAAACAACAATAAAGTAGCAGACGCTAATTTAAAAGCATTAAAGGCACAGCGCGATCAGGCGGATTTGTATTTAAAATATACCGACGTAATTGCGCCTAATTCGGGTACCGTTACAAATAAAAATGTTGACAAAGGGAAATATATACAAGCGGGGCAGCCTCTTTTTATGCTTGTCGGTGATAATTTTTGGATAGAAGCTAATTTTAAAGAAAATCAAGTCGGCAAAATGAAAGTTGGGCAAGACGTTGAAATTAAAATTGACGCATATCCGAATAAGAAATTTAAAGGGAAAATAGACAGCATACAAAAGGCTTCGGGCGCTAAGTCAAGTTTATTTCCGCCTGAAAATGCGGTTGGCTCTTTTGTTAAAATTGTTCAAAGAGTCCCCGTTAAAATTGTATTTACCGAAGATATAGACCCCGCTAAATATAATATAGCTGCGGGCATGAGCGTTGAACCTAAAGTAAGAGTTAAATAATGGCCGAAGAAGAAATAACGCAGACGGAATGGAAACCTAAGTTTAATCCGTGGATAGTTTCTATCCCCATTATCGGTGCTGCGTTTATGTTTGTACTTGATGAAACAATTGCAAATGTTGCACTGTTACACATGGCAGGAACATACAGTGCTTCGAGAGAAGAAGCATTATGGATTTTAACCAGCTATTTGATTGCTTCGGGGATTATTATTCCTGCAGTTGACTGGTTTTGCAAATTAATGGGCAGAAAAGCATTTTTTACTTTCAGTGTTATATTATTTGTCTGCTCATCTTTTCTTTGCGGAATTTCCAATTCTTTAGGGATGATGATATTTGCAAGAATATTGCAAGGAATAGGAGGCGGCGCACTTTTGCCTTTGGCGCAGGCTATTTTGCTTGAAAACTTTTCCGTTCAGGAACGAGGAAAAGCAATGGCTTTATTTGGCATGGTAGTTGTAATCGCGCCTATTATAGGTCCTGTCTTGGGAGGCTGGATAACGGATAATTTTCACTGGTCTTGGATATTTTTTATAAATATTCCAATAGGGCTGGTAACGATTATTCTTATTAAATATCTGCTTGAAGATCCGCCTTATGCGCGTAAGCAGAAAAATATAAGAATAGATACGATAGGCTTTTTCCTGTTAACAATTTGGCTTGTTACACTTCAAATAATTCTTGATAAAGGTAACAACGCGGATTGGTTCCATGCCGTTTGGGTAAGACGTATGGCAATAGTATGTGTTATTTCCGCAGTTTTGTTTTTTGTATCGCAGTTAAAAAGAAAAGATACTTTAGTTGATTTAAGCGTATTTAAAGATAAAAACTTCTCGGTAGGAACGCTTGTTCAAGTAGTGGTAAACCTCGTTTTATTAGCTTCTATGGCAATATTACCGCAATTTCTTCAAAGTTTAATGGGATATAACGCATATTTAAGCGGATTAACAATGATGCCGCGCGGGGCTGGGAGTTTAACATCCGTGCTTTTATCGGGCGCACTGGCAAACAAAATTGATAACAGGTTATTATTGTGTATAGGTCTTGTATGTATTGGTATTGCAGGATTTCAATTGAGTGAAGTTAACCTTGATATATCCATGTCATCAATATCTGTTCCGAATTTTATATTGGGATTAGGCATGGGATTTTCTATGGTGCCAAGTATTGCACTTTCTGCCGTTACATTAAACAATAAACAAATGACAAATGCGGCAGGGCTTCAAAATCTGCTTAAAAATATCGGCGGAGCCATAGGAACATCGCTTTCGGGTACTATGATTGCAAGATGTTCGCAAATGC
>CANQZO010000132.1 GCA_947628355.1 Candidatus Gastranaerophilales bacterium
CCTCAAGACCGTTATGAGCCATTAAAATATTATACTTGCCCCTAAAAGTGCGCCTTAATAGCTGCAAGTTATTTTCTTCGTCATCCACAATCAGAACAGTATGTTTTTCTTCTTGCCCTAAATTAAGAACAACCTCTAAACTTTCTTTTAATTCACAAGAACTCATTAACTATTTACCAATTTTACCAATAAATTTTTAATCGGCACTATAACTTTACTTCTTTAATTAATTATAACATTATTTTACAAAAGTTAACAAGTAATACAGTTAAGATATAATATATTTGTACTAAAAATAATTAGGATTTTAGCATGTTAAACGGTAAGAAAATAGTTGTTGTTATGCCTGCATATAATGCGGAAAAAACTCTTGAGAAAACTTATTCCGAAATTTATAAAGATATAGTTGATGAAATTATTCTCACTGACGACAAATCCAGCGATAATACAAAGGATTTAGCAAAAGACTTAAATATTACAACCATTGTACATAAAGAAAACAGAGGCTACGGAGGCAATCAAAAATCCTGCTATACTGCGGCATTAAAATCCAATGCCGATATTGTCATTATGCTTCATCCCGATTATCAATACACGCCTAAACTTATTCCTGCAATTGCTTCCATGCTTGCATTTGAAGAATATGATGCCGTTATTGCTTCAAGAATGCTCTCTAATGCTCTTGAGGGCGGTATGCCTCTTTATAAATATATTTCAAATAAGTTTTTAACCGGATTTGAAAATTTATTCTTAGGTCAGCACCTGTCTGAATATCATACGGGTTTTAGAGGGTTTAAAAGGTCTGTATTGGAAAATCTGCCTTTGGCTGATTGCGATGATGACTTTATTTTTGATAATGAAATGCTTGCACTTGTCTGCTATTACGGGTACAAAATAGGTGAAATAAGCTGTCCCACCAAGTATTTTCCCGAGGCTTCCTCAATTAATTTTATGCGTTCCTGCAAATACGGTCTCGGATGTTTAAATGTAAGTATTAAATACTTTTTGGCTTATACGGGAATATACAAATCAAAAATTTTCAAACAAAATGCAAAAAAATTAGATATCAATGAAGATTTGCCATATTACCATGAAACAATTAACTAAATTTTAGTTGCTAATGATGGTGCTATTGCAATAAATTGCCTTACAAGCTCCTTATCCCACTGAATACCTGCGCCATCTTCAAGTATAGAGCATGCCTTTTCCACGCTCATACCTTTTCTGTAAGGTCTGTCGCTGATTAAAGCGTGGTAAGTATCCGCAACGGCAACTATTCTTGCCGCTAACGGTATTTCTTCACCTTTTAATCCGCAAGGATAACCTTTTCCGTTCCATTGTTCATGGTGATATTTAACTATAGGAATTAAATCATGCAATAACGGATTAGGCTCAAGTATTTTTTGAACTCCTATTGTAGGGTGCTGCTGAATAATTTTAAATTCTTCATCTGTTAGTTTTGACGGTTTTGTCAGTACATCCTCAGGTATTCCGATTTTACCTATATCGTGCAATAAAGCCCCAAGTTTTATTCTTTCGATTTCTTTCTCGGGAAGATTTATTGCTCTTGCAAGAGATACGGAATATCTTGATACCGAAGATGAATGGTCTTTTGTATACTCGTCTTTTGCATCAATTGCACTTGCTAATGAGGTTACTACCTCTATTAAATGATTTTGAGATAATATATTTTCATTCTGGAATTGCTCAACAAGAGCTTCTTCAAAATTTATACCAAGTTGAGAATGACGTTTTGCCATTACCGTTGCAAATGAATTTAACGCAGTATCATCCCAGAAATCATAATCTTGAGTTGAAACAATTGTAGAACGTCCGTTTGCATATCCTTTTGTTTTTGAAACCAATACTGCCTGCTCGGCAAGTATTAATAACTTTTCTTTATCTTCCGAATCATCCGGATATGTTGCTATGCCGACAGATACTTTATTGACAGGACCTATATCATCTACAAGACAACAAGAAAGCGAATATGTTAAATATTCAGCCATGTACTTAGCTTCTTCCGCGTTCATATTACGCAAAATAACAGATATCTTATCACCGCCGTAGCGTGCTGCAATATCATGTTTTTTAATATTTTCATTTATTTTATTTGCTACTGTTTTTATTACCTCATCACCTTTAGAGTGTCCGTATTCACGGTTTATTTGCCCCATATCATTAATATCAAATATTAATACCGAGACTTTTAATTTATTTTGATGTGCATACTCGAGCTCTTGTGTAAGCAGTTCATGAAATCTTCTGTGCGAATATAAATTTGTTAAACTGTCCGTTGATATACTTTGAGCAACTTTTTTATATAAATCCGAATTTTCTACAAGCAGTCCTAAGTTTGCCGACGCCAATTGATATAAACTTATATGATTGTTTACGTTATAATCGCTTGCGACCGCAACACATATCGTTCTGCCCTGTATTTTTATCGGGATTATAACGGAAGGCGCGTTTATTAAAGACGGTATTTTTAAATATTCCGAATTATTTAAAACAGTTATTTCATCTTTTTCTATAGCTTTTATTATTTCATTTTCTTTGTCACTCATAAATACTTTATATGAGTAAACATTTGAATTTTTATCCAGTAATTTTATTTCTATTGTATTTGATTGCTCATTTATAAATCCGAGTGCCGTATACGTACAGTTTAAACGGTTTACAAACATATTATGAAATGCGTTTAAAGAATTTCTTATATCAGTATAATTTCTTACGATTTCATTGATTTCTTTTATAAATCCCGCATAGTCAACAACACCATAAGTTTTTTCACTATGGTGGTTAGGAATTGTACTGTGCGACATTTTACCCGAATTCATCCCGCTTCCGAGTATATTAATTTTTGCGACTAACCCTGTATCTATCGGATTTGTCGTATTATTTTTCGGGGGAGAGATTTTCGGTTTTTGGCTATATGATATGTCTGTTGTATTTTTATTTTTCTGCATATAGAAACCTTAAGTACGATAATTATAAATCCTTTAAATGAAAAATTTGCGTTTTTGTAATAAAGTTTTACATAATTATCTTAACATATTGTATTATTTTTGCAAAAAAATTGTATTCTATACACACTTAAATATTATCAGCAATGATTTCCGCCACTTTTTCAGCAGGCTTCATTTCTGTTAATTTTTCCTTAACATTTTTCAATGAATTTACCATTTTATTTCTTTTTACTTCATCATTCAATAATTCATTTACGCATTCTGATATTTTTTTCTTATTTGCGTCCAATTGCAAGAGTTCCGGAACTATATCTTCATCCGTTATAATATTTGGCAGACATACGCGTTTTATGCACCTTACCAGTCTGTATATTATATATAAGAACCATGGACCTCTGTAACTTATTATCATAGGTGTTTCATAAAGTGCTGCTTCTAATGCCACCGTTCCCGAGGCCAGTATTAATACATCAGATACCGAAAGTAATTCGTAATTTTTATTCTTTAATACTTTTATATTCAACTCTTTATATTTCTCCAATATAGGATTTATAAGTTCATCTTTTATATTAGGTGCTTGTGCCAGTGCAAATTGAATATTAGGATTTTTTTCTTTTATTATTTTTACAGAGTCACAAAAAAGTTCCAGAAGATTTTTAATTTCAAATACTCTTGACCCCGGAAATATTGATACTAAAGGCTTTGATAAATCAAACCCGTTTTCACTAAAAAATTTATTTTTATCAGCTTTCTCGGGCATTTCAGCCGTTAACGGATGTCCTGCAAACTCGGCGTCTATTCCCGCCTTTTCATACATCTCTTTTTCAAAAGGAAATATCGTCATTACCTTATTTATATTCTTTTTCACCGTATTTATACGCCATTTTCTGGAAGCCCATATTTGCGGAGGAATATAATAATAAATTTTACTTACAAATTTTGATATTACTTTTGATAAATTCAAATTAAATCCGCCGTAATCAATCATTAATACCATATCGGGCTTATATTCATTTTTTAAATACTTTGCCACTCTGCGCCCGAGCATTGTATGATTTATGATTATTTTCATATTAAATCCCATTGCAGACATTTTTGAATGGTCGCAATATAGTTTTACACCCTGCGCGGCAAGATTTTGACCGCCTACGGCTTCAATTTGTATTTCGGGATTTATTTTTTTTAACTCTTTCACAACATCAGCCGCATGCCTGTCACCCGAGTATTCACCTGTAATTATAAATAATTTTTTCATACCGCCATAACTACTATATTATTTTTATCAGCATACTCAATGGTTTTATTTTTATCAACAAGAATAGTCTCATTAGCTTCTACCGCAATGAGTTTTGCTTTATATTTTTTCATGTTTTTTAAAGTATTAAGTCCGAATGCGGGGATATCAAATCTTTTATCCTGATTAGGTTTTGCTACTTTTACAATAACAGAATCTTTTTTACCGAGCCTGCACCCGCGTTTTATGCACCTGTCAGTACCCTCAATGGCTTCTATTGCCATTATCATTCTGTCTTTTATAACTACCGATTGTCCGATATCAAGCTGTCCCATTTCTTTAGCTATTTTATATCCGTATTCAACATCAGAAAGCATTTCTTCCGTTGGCTTTATTTTACCCAAAACCCCGCGAGGAACCATTAAGTTCTTTATAAATATTGTTTGGTCTAACACTGTTATTCCTATTTTTGCAAGTTCATCCACTAAAAATAACATTATCGCGTCATCATTTAATCTTTTTGCCTGCTTTAAAAACTCAATTGCCAAAGAATCAAACCTAGGCCGCTTTACAACAAGGCTTTTAGAAACTTTCCCAATAAAAGTCAATTGTTTTATTCCCTCATCAAGCAATGCTTTTTTTATTTTTAACAACTCTCCGGGAGCAAAATCATAAACTTTTTTACAATATTTTTTTAATTCTTTTCTGTTATCTGAAGACAGAGCTATAGCAACAACTTCAAAACCGTTTTCCGAAGCATTTTTTGCCAGATGAACCGGCAATTGTCCGTTTCCCGCTATTAATCCCTGTTTTTTTTCTAACTCTATAGACACTTTTTTTCCTTTTTTATCTGATTTTATTTTAAAGTTTCCTGTGCTGTTTTATTTTTTAACTCAAGCAGACACATTGCAAGCTGATCGGGGCAGCTTGTTTGCTTTGAACCGCATTTTATTCCCTTTAATTTATTTATAACATCATCTATTTTCATGCCCTTAACAAGTTCTCTTATTCCGCTTAAATTACCGCTGCAGCCTCCTATAAACTCTACATCATATATAACGTCACCGTCCGCAACTACATTTATTAATGCCGAGCATGTTCCTTGGGTTCTGTATTGTATTGATTTTAATGCCATTTTATCTCCTTTAGTGAGGTATATGTTTTAATAACGAATATATTATTAATGACATTATAACGCAGCAGGGAATAGTAAGCACCCATGCCGTTACAATATTTTTTATTATATTAATTTTTACGGCCCCGCGTTTTATTGCGGTTCCGACGCCCATTATTGCTGTAGATACAACATGAGTTGTAGATAG
>CANQZO010000133.1 GCA_947628355.1 Candidatus Gastranaerophilales bacterium
GTCTGCGCCGTAACGTTTTCGGCCGGCGATGTTCCTCCGCAGCCTGCAAGAGCCGACGATATACCTACGGCAAGCAGCGTTGTTATAAATTTTTTCATTAAAATTACCTCCCTTAAATTATCGTATCTGTGATACAATTAAATATTAGCATGGGCTATGTTAATTCCGAAAGCACGGTCAGGTTAATTGTATGTTAATATTTGATTTTTTGTGTAGAAAGTTTTAATCTCATTTTAGAGGATAGGAATATAACTAAATTAAGATGTCCCCACCTATGGAGAGGACATCTTAATTTTTCAGCAAGGGACTTTGTCCATCGCCTGTTATGTGCACAAAATACCATACATCGATATTTGGAGAAAGTTTACAAAATCAATTCTGCCAGTGCTATCTCATCTGCCACTGTTTTGTAGTTTTCCATCAAGCCTACCCAATTGAGCAGATCTGTCCGTTTGAGTTCTTCAGTAAATGAATTTTATACAAAAGATACATCAAAGGGAATAAACGCTGTGTTTACGGCGAAAGGGGAATCGGTCAAATATCTTACGACTATTTCACATTATGGCTATATGAAAAATCCAGTCAATAAACAGCAGGGGATTATTGAAGATGAAACCGCTCCTGTTGTGAAAAAGATTTTCAATCTTTGCCTGAATGGCTGCGTTTCTTTGTAGATTGTAAAACTTCTTCAAAGCTCACACGTGGAAAAGTATGATATATTGATAAATATAACCATATCAGCCGACGCGATATCAGCAGTATTCAAGGCGGTATCTGCCCATCCTGTCATAATAGCCATAGGCAATATTGCAATCAATAAAATATCGAATAATTTTCTTTTCATTAATATATTTCTTGAACACAATTTATATAAAATTTACATAAATACTATGTTTTATACGTTATAGCTGTATGAAAAATTTGCGATGAACTAATAATATGGAATTTATTAGTATAAACATGGATCATAATTTAGTGATACCGCACAAATAACGGAAATCTTTGTGCGGTATTGCTAAATTATGTTATAAAGGTTAATGATATGTGTCTGCTGTTTGATTTCAAATACTGCGTTTTGAAATTTATAATGGGAATTTGCTTTCAATCTCACTATTTACTATCGGAGCCTCCGGGTATAACCAGCTGTCGGATATACCAAGTATTTTTAGCTCTTTTGCCATACTATATGGATCTTCTATAATAATCTTATGTAAAATATCTTTAGACAACTCTAAATGTTCTAATCTCATAGAATTAATAGCATCATCTCCTTTTTTAGCGTCAGGATAGGGAAAAATTGTGAAAACTCCTTGCTGAGCACGAATTCTTTCGCACTGTTGAGGATGTATTATCGCTAATGGTGTTTGTTCTTCATAAGGCAATTGGCACCCCTCTATATAATATTTTGCTAGCAATAAATATAAAGGATTTACAGGAGTACGCATAAAAACTGCAAAAGGATTATTTTTGGCATATGTCAACAATTCATCGAAAAACGCAAGGTTGTATATATAGTTTAGCTGAAGATCGTGTGGATCATCACTTTCCAGATAAATATATTTGTAGGATCCGTTATTTCTCAAATCATCTCTGAATTTCTCAAAAAAATCATCGATAGATTTTTTTTCAAACGCGTCATAACTACTTTGAAATGTACTGATAAATGCCTCTATATTTTTTTCCTCGACAAATTTTTCTACTACGCGCTTATTTAATGCTTGGGGCTCCAAGATCCATACGCAGGGGGTTTAGTTTGTGATTTCTTTTCTTTGTATTTGTTTTTCAACAGCAAAAACCAAAGCATGCATTGCAGATGTTGACCAATCCAGTAATCGAGTTTTTAACTGATGATGCTGGGCAAGTCCCAACCACTCTATAGAATTTAAATTGCTGTTTATAAACTGATAATTTTTTGAGTGATAATGCTGCATACGCATATCTTCACTTAAATGTATATTGGTATATACATTATCATTGCCATCGGGTATTGCTTTTGCTTTTCTTCCTTCTCTATAGAGACTTGGCAATAGTACATGGTCTATATCCGCGTGCCCTCTATACCATAATACATGACCTTTTTCCTGAGTGTTCTCGGCTATCTGTTGTATAATATCAACATACTCGCTTAAATTGGTTACAACATATTCTGTGTTCATAATATAGTCTCCTTTATTAACTTATATAGGTTTAATTAGTTTATGCAAAGAAAGACAGATTGTATCTTTAATTATTATGTATTATGATATTTTGTTCTGGTTTTATAGTAATATTTAAAGATAAAGTCTATCTCCTTTTTTTCTATATCTTGATTGGAGGGATTTTTTAATAATTTATTTCTCAAATAATTTTTAACAAAAGTTAAATTTTCTATTTCTTCATCATCTAAAAACTTAATATTCTTACAAGTATCTCTTAAACTCGAAAGAATAATATTATAAGTAGTGTTATTTACAATAAATAAATTACTAACGATTTCCCTATGTAACTGAAGAATATCTTTTCC
The DNA here is from genome assembly GCA_947628355.1 of Candidatus Gastranaerophilales bacterium. Classification (GTDB taxonomy): domain Bacteria; phylum Cyanobacteriota; class Vampirovibrionia; order Gastranaerophilales; family Gastranaerophilaceae; genus Avigastranaerophilus. Next base: position 2,504 of record CANQZO010000133.1, read on the forward strand.
GTTTTGCGTTAATTTACTCTCCGGTTCCTGAATAAGTTCTTTTATACCAGCCAGTTCAGACACGTATTCCGTAAAACCAACATCGCAGCCATCTGTTTCTTCGGTTGTTGCGTCTTTACTGGTGGCATTACAATAAAGAACATTTATAACAAGAATAATTCTTCTGATTTTTTCGAGCGAAGAAATATCATATTGACGGTAGATGTGCGATATAAATATAAGATATTCCATAACGTCTAACTGCAGATTAAAGCACATAGCTATATCCGCCAGACTTTCGGTGTAGTTAATCTGCCAAACGTCCAGTTCATCATCGTTAAAGTCAGTCTTCATAAAAGAGTCATATAAAACTTCCTTTAACTTTTCCAGAGTTTCTTCAGATCTGAAAAACAACTTATTATTCAAATCAGCAGCTAAAGCTTCATAAAAATACTCTTTATGACTTACTATACTTGGAATATTTTCCATAATTTCGTCTATTACTTGCTTCTTAGTTTTATTCTTGACAATATCCTCATTAAACAAGGTCTGCTCCCTATCATTTACAAAAATAATAGCCCATTCATTACGGCTTTTTATTATATACTTAATTATATCCCGTATTTCTTCTATAGTAATTAATATAACATTGCTATAAGTGTTATTATTTTTAATTGCATGATAGCCGGCAACTATATCTTTATAAAGCGTGTCTATGCAACTGTCCTCTTCTGTAAATATGAGGCTGTCAATATCGTTTGCTGCGATTTCTGAAAACTTTAATATATTACTTAAAAAGTCATTTAGTTCATCGGTAACAGTTACTTTATTTCCCTTTGCGTCTTCGTCTATAGTGTGTTTTTTCTCTTCCAAGATAGTATGCAATCTCTCATAAGCCTGCTTCAAAAAGGCTTTATGATTTTCTTCGGTGTATGTAGTCGGAAACGTAATGCTTTCATGATATCTAAACATAAAATTATTCACCAAATATTCCATATATTTTTCTTGCAAATCCGTTTCTGTATGATAAGGGGGTATTGGCTTTAAAATATCGTGTATTACCGTTGAAAGCTTTTCCATAAATACGATATTAGGAGATGATATATCAGCCTCCATACATTTTTCTAGTTTACTTAATAGCGCATTATACACTATTTCGTTAAACTTGCTGAATTGACTGTTTGATCTCAGCATTTTCATTTGAATCGGCATCAAAATTGTCGAGCTATATGAATATGCTTTTACTATGCTTTTTGATGCTATGGATGCCGCAATTTTCAAAATAGTCTCATTCCTCGTTTTTCTTTCCAAGGAATTACAATAATGTCCCAATTCATGGAATGATGCTATAATTACTCCTGATACATCTGAATATGTTTGTAGATTTTGACATGTCACAAAAATGGGAACAACACAATCCTTGTACTTAATCCAACTTTCCCATAGCTCTTTTTCTTTATTCCAATCCTGCGAAATGCCTTGTGCAAATAAAACTGTCATTGTAAAATCGCTTGGCATACTCGTCATAGATGGGATCATCAGTGCTTTATATCTCGGATAATATATAAATTCATTATGATTCAGGTTTTTTCGATGTTCATAATATATACCACACATTTCAGACATAAACTCCGAATAAGCAATCGGAAATTTTTCTATGCTGCATTCTTGTTGTACAATATCATATTTAGGTGATTGAAAAGAACTGCTATTAATAGAAGTTACTATTTTTATGAATTGCTGCAAGTAATTCAAGCCTTCAATAAAATTCAATTTGACATTAATCCAATCCTTGCGTATGTTGCTTTCATATACAGCCTTACAAGCCAATTCAAGTAATTCCATAAAAGCAATAAGATACTGTTCAAACATTATTACATTAATTTGCGTATCATATGTTGAATATAAACCAGTGCATATATGAATCATGTTTTCTAGCTTTTTCATATATTCTTCAATGTCATCTTTTATGGGATAATTTATCATTGCTTTTTGTAATTTCTGATAGTTGCTGAATAGTTTTCGTGCCATTTCTTTCTTCTCATAGCTAGGCTTCGATGACTCTTTATTATCTTTTGTTGGTATTAAAACTTTATTAAACAGAATTCGCTCGTTAATATAGTCGGCATAATTATTTTGCAGCAGCCAAGTAATTAAGTCCGCAGAATTAGGTTTTTTAATACAATCACTGCCCGTTTCTTTTTCTTTATAATCATACTTGCTAATATTGCAAATGTTCGATTCGTCAGTATTTTTATTACCATTTATTTTATACCTGATTAGATTTTCTAATGTGTATAAAATATCATTACGGTCTGTTACGCGTATTGATAAATCATATCTGCCGATTAAAGTATGAGTCTCGTTACATCCTTCCTCTAATTTAGATAATAGTTCATTCCAAGCCGTTTTATCTCCCCAAAGATTTCTATTTAACCGTATTCTTGCAACAAGAATACTATCAGTGATAATCACTTTACTATCAGCACTGAAATTCTTATTAACACCCATAACAGTATATACTACATATTTTGCATTTTGCTCAACTGTTATTGAACTAATCTTATTAGATAAATGCAATGAAAATTCTAACATATTGCATGATACCGCTATGCAATAATCCATAGTATTTACAGATCTGTAAATTCGATATTTTAAATCTAATTTTTGAGATTTATATAGTCGATCTTCTATTTGTGAAACTATAGATTTAATACAATCATCTAGTTCTTTTTCGCAATCAGCTAAATGCTTATTGTCAAATTCAGAATCACAGATATTAAATTTTTCGGGAGTTATCGTAACCTGCATAATAGATAAAAAAGGCCTGTTACATTTACGGTCTACAAATGGTGAATTGGAATTACCATTAATGTCTGTCTTAAATATAGAAAGATTCTGATATGCCTCGCAGGAAAACTCATTTTCCAGTGATACACATTCATTAAAAGTACCTGCGTCTTTAACGA
>CANQZO010000134.1 GCA_947628355.1 Candidatus Gastranaerophilales bacterium
CTCACCTTGTTATTTTTTCAAATTTATATAAAGTATTTATAGAGGGAAACCCCGCCGAGCAGTCCACGCAAGAGATTTTCCTTGATATTATGCTCCATTTAGGCACATTAATTGCTGTATTAATATATTTTAGAAAAGATATAATTAAAATAATTAAATCACTAACAACAGGGATAAAAACAAGGGATTTCAGTGACAGTGAAGCAAAAACGGGGCTTTATATATTAATCGGCACGGTGTTTACGGTATTAATAGCGTACCCTTTGCATACTGTCGCTGAAGATTTGGTGTTTCGCCCGTGCGCTGTGGGAGTTTTACTTGTAATAACAGGTTGTCTTCTTTTAGGCAGTGAAATATATTCAAAGAAAATAAGCGATAAATCTAACAGTATCGACATAAAGACCTCAATAATCATGGCGATAGCGCAAGGTATTGCTGCGCTTCCGGGGTTTTCACGCTCGGGGCTTACAATTGCTTCGGGGCTTTTATGCAAAAAAGACAGAGTAAGTGCTGCCAGATACTCATTTTTATTAAGCATACCGATAATTTTAGGCGCTTCCATGCTCTACCCTTTAATAAAAATTGATTTAAACGAACTTTTCGGGTTTAATTGGCAGGCAATAATTTTAGGCACGGTAGTATCAGCCATAACTGGTTATTTGTGCATAAAATACTTTTTAAAATTTCTTGGCAAATATTCACTTGCATTTTTCGGATATTACTGCATAATAGTAGGTATATTAACATTTGCATTTTTTGCATTCATATCAATGGGGTTATAAAATGGAGTCGACTGTAAAATATATACAAAAACAAACAGGAAATTTTGTGCCCGAAATAGGGATAATACTTGGGTCGGGGTTAGGTGATTTTGCGGATGAATTTGAATCAATAGCAATCCCGTACAGTGAAATCCCGAATTTTGAAACATCAAAAGTACAAGGTCACAAAGGCAGGCTGGTTTTTGCGCAAATAGAGGGCAAAAACACGGTAATGATGCAGGGCCGATATCATTTTTACGAGGGATATTCAATGCAGACGGTAACATACCCCGTAAAAGTAATGAAAAAGCTGGGTGTAAAGACATTAATAATAACGAATGCAGCAGGTGCGGTAAGCGGAGACTACAAGCCCGGCGAGCTGATGTTTATAACCGACCATATAAATTTTATGGGAACAAATCCGCTGATAGGTAAGAACGATGATAAATTAGGCACTCGTTTCCCCGATATGAGCGGGATATATAATAAAGAGCTGATTGAAACAGGTGTAAAATCGGCGCAAAAGCTGTCCATAGACTATCAAAAAGGAGTCTATGCGGGAACAACTGGGCCGAGTTACGAAACTCCCGCCGAGATAAATATGTTCAGACTTTTAGGTGCAAATGCAGTCGGGATGTCGACAGTACCCGAAGCAATTGTAGCTAACTATTGCGGGATGAAAGTTTTAGGTATTAGCTGTTTGACAAATTATGCCGCAGGTGTGGCAGATACTCCTTTAAATCACAAAGAAGTAATAGATACGGCAAACAGAGTAAAAGAAAACTTTAAAAATCTTTTATTGGAGATATTACGCGCCCTCGATTAATAAACCCTGCTGACCGATTTTTAAGAGCATGTAATAAAATTTCATTTCCTCCTCATTTTTTGCGGAGTTTAAAATTTTTATTGATTTTAAGTAAATAGATTTTTCATCTTTTTTATTATTTGAAGCGGTTTGCTCGGTTTCGGGACTTAAATTTAAGAAATTCGAAAGTTTTTTCAAAGTATTATAACTTGGCAGATGAAGTCCGTTTTCAATTTTAGAGAGGTGCTTAGAGTCCATATCGACTTTTTCGGCAAGTTCTTCCTGCGTTAAGCCCATATACTGTCTTGCTTTTTTAATTCTTTTGCCGATATTATCTTCTTTTTTCATACCACCTCATTTAAACAATTGTTAACAAAATTAATGTCATAAAAACACTTCATACTTTACAAGTTAATGTTAACTTATTTGTTATTCTTGACAAGTAAATATATAAGACTTAAACTAAAAGGGAACATTTTTAGTTTAAAAAAAGGAATTAAGTATGAAGAAGAGAAAAGTATTAATAGCAGTTTTTTTAATGTGTTTCACGTTTTCACTTCAAGCAAATGCGGAAGAAAAAGTGCCGCATTTTTATAATCCCGAGGATAGTACAGTAAGCGGAAAAACAATAACAGGTCATAATGGTTGGGCGAATAACGGAAGCTCAGATGATAAATATAGCGGTTATGGCGGGGCTATTATGTACTATAACGAAGAAAGTAAAAGCCACACTTTAACAGGTAATAAATTTAAAGGTAACAAATCAGCTTTTAGTGGCACTACACAAACATGGGGTGGTGCAATATATTCAGGTAGTGATTTGACGATAAACAATTCAACATTTAGCGATAATTATGCATATAATGCTGAAATGACTAAAGAAAATACCAGTGCTTATGGCGGTGCTATTGCAACAGGCAACAACCTAACCGTCAATAATTCAAAATTCAGCAATAATTTTACACAAGTAAAAAAAGGAACAAGTGCTTACGGTGGTGCAGTATTTTCATCAGGCACCAAGGCTGATTTTACAAATACAGACTTTACCTCCAACCACGCTGATGTCGGCGGTGCGATATTTAAATCATCAGGTGATTTAAGTCTTAAAGGCGGGTCATTTAAAGGAAATGAAGCAAGATATTATGGCGGTGCTATTTATGCAATCAGCAATGCTAATTTGGACATTGACGGTACAACATTTACGAGCAATAAAACCACGGCAACTAATAAGACAGGTCAAGGCGGTGCGATATACGTAAATGGAGGCACTTCTAACGTCGGCGTAAAAAATGCGAAATTTACAGGCAACAGTGCAGGTAATGCCGGTGCTTTATATACATCAAGTACGGGGAATTTAGATATTACAAATACGACATTTAAAAATAATTCCGCCAATGGTGACCCGAAAATGAATAGTGGTGCATACGGTAATTCCGGCGCCGTCTATACAAAAGGAAATACAACTATTAAAGACAGTACATTTGACGGAAATACTGCAACTAATTGGGGCGGGGCTTTGTTTCATGATGGTGAGGATGCCGAATTAACGATTGAAAATTCTTCATTTAATAATAATACCGCTGCGGCAGCAGGTGCTATCGTAACAGACGCAAAAACTACTGTTACAAATTCAAACTTTAAATCAAATACCGCAACAAACGGCTTTGGCGGTGCAATATATAATAACTCGGAACAAGAATTTAATGCAGATAACTCTAACTTTACAAGCAACACTGCTTTAAGAGGCGGTGCTATTTTCGGAACAAAAAACACAACAACAAATGTTACCGGCGGTACATTCAGCGGTAATAAAGTAACAGGAAGAAAAGATGAACAAGGAAACCTCTATTACGGTCAAGGCGGTGCTATTTTTACCGATAGAGATAGTGCTAATTTAACTGTTGACGGTGCTGTTTTTTCGGGCAACACGGCTGAAAATGAAGGCGGAGCAATCTGGTCAGGTAATTCAATACAAGTTGATAATGCCCTATTTAAAAATAACAGAACAACGGGAACAGCTTTTGGCAATGGTGAAGGTGACAAACCTAATTATCAAAAAGATGCCGAGGGCGGAGGTGCTATATTCTTAGGCAGTAATGTTGAAAATGCTGTTATTGAAAATTCACAATTTGTCGGCAATTCATCAGCAACAGTCGGCGGTGCAATCGCAACGCGTTCTAATGATGACCCTGAAAGCGAGCCTACATTTGAAATTCATAATAGCTCTTTCAGCGGAAACAAAGCTGCTAAAAACGGCGGTGCAATCGCTTCTTATGTTGGTGTTGATATAAAAGATACAAGTTTTACAGGCAACAGTGCAGGCGATAAGGGCGGTGCTGTTTGGGCTAACAGTGATGTAAAAGTTAAAGCGGAAAATAATGACGTCGTATTTGCAGGCAATTCGGCAGCAGACGGCGCCGACATATATATGGATAACCTCGGTACAGGAAGTAAAGTCGGAGATTTAGAATTCGAGTCTGCTGAAGACAGAAATATTACTCTTGCAGACGGTATTTCGGGCGCTGAAACATATACAGTTACAAAAAAGGGCAACGGTACTCTTACTTTTAACGGAGAAATTAAAAACGCTCAAATGACTGTTGAAACGGGTACTCTGCATTTAGATAGCGGCAGTTCGCTTAATAATTCAAAAGTTACCATGAATGAGGGCACTACATTAGATACAACAAGCGGAAGTCTTGACGCATTTAATGCAGACTCAGGAAGTGAGGAAATTACATGGGAAGACAGCAACGCAAATATTAAAGTTGATATTAGTTCAGCAACAGGCAACACAGATACGTTTGGTGATGCTTTAAAAGACAAAACTGTTACACTTTCCGATTTTAACCCCATTGCAGACACTTTAGTAAGTTCGGGTTCTATGTCAAAAGAGGAACTCGCTAAAAGACTCGGGGTAGAAAGCGAGAAATTAACAATTAATGAAAATTCACATGAAGCTATGTCGCCTCTAAGAAAATTATTGGCACAAAGTACAACCGAAGGAATATCCTTTGCACCTACCGGTAACACATACCACGACTTTAACCCCGCTGTTATGGCTGCTCCTATCGCCGCTCAAATCGGCGGGTACTTAAATCAGCTTAATTCTTATGACGAAGCATTTCGTAACATGGATATGTATATGTTAATGACCAAATCTCAAAGACAAGCATTAAAGAACAGAAATAAATACGCTGCTTCTGACTCTAACCTCGTTTTTGACCCCACTAATACTCCCTATGATAACACTTCTGCTTGGTTCAGACCTTATGCTAATTTCGAAAATGTTAAACTTAAAGGCGGCCCAAAAGTTTCTAACGTCGCTTGGGGCTCTTTCTTCGGCGTTGATAGCGAACTTATGGAATTAGGTCACGGCTGGGACGGTATGTTTGGCGCATACTTAGGCTATAACGGCTCTCATCAGGCTTATGACGGTATTAGTATCTATCAAAACGGTGCTACTCTTGGTTTAGTAGGTATGGCTTATAAAGATAACTACTTCGCCGGCTTAACAGCTAACGTAGGCTCTAATATCGCCAGCGCTGACAGTATCTACGGATCTGATGACTTCAACTTATTAATGTCAGGTATCGCCGCTAAAACAGGTTATAACTGGGAATTAGCTGAGGGCAGATTTATTATCCAGCCAAGCTACATGATGTCTTATTCATTCGTTAACGCATTTGACTATACTAATGCGGCAGGTATCAGAGTAACAGGTGACCCGCTCCACGCTATAACTTTTGAACCCGGTTTGAAATTTATCAGCAACTTAAATAACGGCTGGCAGCCTTATGCTGGTGTTAGTGTTGTTTGGAATGTTATGGATAAAACAGAATTTAATGCTTCCGATGCAACTCTGCCCGAATTAAGCGT
>CANQZO010000135.1 GCA_947628355.1 Candidatus Gastranaerophilales bacterium
GTTGAAAATTACGCGGTTGTTCAGCTTCGGCAGGATAATAAGTCAGCAACCTTATATAATTTAGTCGGATTTCAAACGAACTTAAAATGGGCAAGCCAAACAGAGCTTATTCACTCCATTCCCGGACTTGAAAATGCTAATATAGTAAGGTACGGAGTTATGCACAGAAATACTTTTATTAACAGCCCTAAAGTCCTTTCGCACTCTCTGCAATCTAAAATCAGTCCTAACGTATTTTTTGCGGGACAGATTACAGGCACTGAGGGATATACGGAATCAATTGCCTCAGGACTTTTGGCGGGAATTAATATGTCAAGATTTATTAATGATAAGCCCCTTATTGAACTATCCTCAGATACTATGCTCGGAGCTTTAACTCACTATATTTCTTTCCCCGCTCATACTAATTTTCAGCCGATTAATTCCAATTGGGGAATTTTATCTCCTATTGATTCGGATAAGAAAATCAAAAAAAATAAAAAACTTAAAAATGAATTGCTCGCAAACAGAGCTTTAAATTCCATTAAAGATTATTTAAGTAACTTGTAAAGGGTTTATCTGCTTCAAAATAATATCCGCAGCAATCTAAGGGTTTGCCTCCGTTTATTAGAAATTTACTGTTTACTTTTGGATAATTTCTGCACCCTAAACCTCTAAAATGATAAACTTTGCATAAATTATCTTCGCTTATTTCATTACAGGTAAATAATAATGCTCCCGTTTCGTTTTTTCCCGATATATAAAAATTGTTATAATGCTTCTCCCATTCCTTTACCCGCTCAAACTGCTCTTTAGTTTTTATTGGCTCATCTTCAATATATAATAGTATATTTCTGCAGCAATTTCCGCACCTTTTACAGCGTCCTTTTCTTATATATTTCGATGATAACAGCTTGTGAATATAATATTTAATGTATTTTTTCATTAAATTACGGTAAACTCCTTATGAATAAACGGGTAATTTTTTTTGTTTAAGTAGAAAAATTGTATTATATACCGCCCCGGACGCTGAATAACAATATAATTTTTATAGAAATTCGACGCTGTATCTATATATAAATCCTGCGTTTGATTAATTTTAAATCCCCAGTTTGTTGTTTTTTCATCTTGCGACGATATCTGCATTCTGACACCTGCATATTTTAGTCCGTCAGGAGCTATGATTGCATAATTTATTCGTTCTCCCGCATTAAATGTACGCTCTATTCTTGAAATATTTTCACGCGTTATTGCACCTGCTGTCATCACCAAAACGGGCTTTTCTTTTCGCTTAAATCCGCTTAAACATATCAAAGGTATTATAAACAGTATTATTACAACTTTTTTAATCAGGCTCATTACTGCTGTTTCGCTTCTTCAGTGGGAAGTTTCTTTCTTAAATTATTTATCTTATTTTGAACGTTGTTTTTTATGGTTTTATCCTGCGCATAAATAACAAATTTTTCATAGTTATCGACAGCACCCGCAATATTATTCTCTTTCTCATAAGCTAAACCAAGAGCATAATACGCATAAGCATAATCGCTTTTTAATTCAATTACCTCATTAAAGCTCTCTTTTGCAGAATATAAATCGTTTTGCTCTGCTTGGCATAAGCCTCTGTTAAAATAAGAATCGGGATTTTTCGGATTAATTTTTATAGATTTGTTGTATGCAGCTATTGCTTCATCTAACTGCGACATACCTTTATATGTGTTTCCGATTTTTATATATACGTATTCATCATTCGGATTAATCGAAACCGCCTTTTGATACTCGTTTAACGCTTCATTATAATTTTTATTTTTATAATATCCGTCGGCTATTTCTATCGTATATTTAAACTTTTCCGTATTATCAGAACTTTTGGCAGACATGGCTTTTTCGTATAAAATTTTTGCCTCATCGGCTTTATTATAATCCGTTAACGCTTTTGCATATGCGGATAATACTTCGCTGTTGTCGGGAGATATTTCCATTGCACGCTCAAAATATTCCGTTGCTTTTGTCTTTGAACCGAGTTTTTCGTACATATTTGCAGCTGATATATATAACAGAGGATTTTCACTATCCGCTGCTATTGCGTTTTCATACATATTTGCAGCTTTTTTGCAGTTTCCGTTTTCTGCAAGAGATTGTGCATAAGAAATATACGCTTTATTTAAATATTCTTTTGCTGTCTTATTATTTGCATTTTTTACAAGTACACCCTTATATATTGCAATTGCTTCTTCATATCGTTTCTGTGCGTGAAGCGCTATACCTTTATTTAATATGTAGTCTTGATTTTCAGGATCTTGCGCTATTAAAGAATCATAAACCGCAATCGCTTCTTCATAACGCTTATCTAAATGATAAGCATTCGCAAGCTCTTTTTGTATGTCTATATTTTTTGGCGCAGTTATTCTGCCCTGATTTAACACCTTTATGGCATTATCATAATCACCTTTTTGGGAATAGAGTATACCGGCGTTTAAATATGCAACTTCATTATCTTTTACATCTTCTAAATATTTATTATACTGCACTAAGGCTTCATCATATTTTTCTTTATCTGCAAGCAGATTTGCATAATCAAACCTTATTGAATTCATATCAGGGTCTATTTCCAAGACCTGCTTAAATTCAGCTTCGGCTAAGTCATCTTTTGACTGAGCAAGGTAAACATAAGCTAAATTCGCCCGCGCAACATAGTCATTTTTATCTTTTAGTATAGCTTTTTTTAAGATATTTTCGGCATTGTCATAATCGGATATTCGATATAACGCCAGTCCGTAATTTGAGTAATCATCAAACTCATTCGGATTTTTTAAATATAAATCATTATATATTTTAGCCGCATCATCGGGCTTATTCATTCTTAAATATATTGATGCCATATTTTCCCTTGCATCAACAGCGTCGGGATAATAATTTAAAAACATTTGATAATACTTAATGGCTTCTTCATCTTCTTTTAAATGAGTTTTTACGCTTGCCAGATTTAAGTAATTGTACTTATACTCGGGGAATATTTTCATTGCCTCCGAATATGCTTCATTTGCATTTTTATAATCCTGCATTTGTTCATAAATATTACCAAGGCTGATATAAATAAAAGCGTCATCCGGTCTTAATTTAAGCGCCTTTTTATATGCGTCCGTTGCATTACCCCATTGGCTGAGTTCGGAATACATCCCGCCGAGTTTTGTATATAAAAGCGCGTCATCGGGTGATAACTTTATTGCATTATTTAAACTTTCAACGGCTTCCTGGTATTTTTCACTGTCAGCATAAGCACATGCCTGTTTATAATACTGATTTGCCTCTGGAGTCATTGCAAATACAGCCGCGCCCATATTTATACTTAATAATAATGATAATAATAATGCCTTTATTTTAATGATTTTACCCTCCGATGCTACAAAATTATTATCTTATGTAATTAAAAAAAAATCAATTAATTACTTTTCTTTGTTAATCTCGCATAAACTCTTGAATTAATCTCACCGCCAACAAGAACGATTAACGATGTATAATACAGCCACACCATTAATATTGCAAAAGCACCGATAGTGCCGTATACCTTATTATATGCGTTTAAATTGCTTAAATACAACGAAAAACACCACGACCCCAGTATCCAAAAGAAGCTGAAAAATAAAGTTCCGGGCATTACGCTTTTAAATTTTATTTTATCGTTTCCCTCAATACAAGGCAGTATAAAATAATTTCCTATCGCACAAAATGCCAAAGCAAGATATGATACGGGCCATCTTATTATTGAGATAATATCTACCGATAATTTGGATAAAATTGTATACTGGAACATAAAATCAAGAAATACTTTTCCTAAAACTATTAAATTTACGGCAAGAAATAATAATAACGAATTTATAAAAACCATTAATATTGATAATGTTCTTGTGTAAATAAAACTTCTTGTTTCTTCTATTGCATAAGCACGGTTTAATCCCTTTATAATTACCGCAATGGCATTTGATGCCAGCGCAATAGTAATTATAAGCCCGAATATTGCGATTAATTTACCCTGTTTAAAAATCATAGCTTCATTTAAAGTATTCATTATTAAACCTGCAACATCTTTAGGCGCAATATTAGTTATAAAATTTAAAATCGGAGTAATTAAAGTCTTTTTTCCCATCCATGCAAAAAGTGAAGTTAAAAACAACAAAAACGGGAATAAGCCCAAAATAAACCAAAAAGCCATTTCTGCGGCAACTCCGCAGAAATCCTGTTCTATTATTTTTTTTACAAGAGATTCAATATATTTTCTCATTCCAATTCACTTTGAACACGTGCTAACAACTTATCACAGGCTATAGCAATCGGTTTTTTAATTGTGCAGCCTGCGGCAAACGAGTGTCCGCCCCCGCCAAAATCCGTTGCTATAGGTGTTAAATCTTTTGTTTTACTTCTTAAACTTACTTTTGTATAGCCTTCTTTTGTTTCTTTTAATATCGCTGCAATTTCTACATCTTTTGAGGTTCTTAATACTTCAACTATTCCCTCTGTGTAATCATCTTCAGCATTAAATTTACTCATATCGGAACGGGTTATTTTGGAAAATGCTATTTTTCCGTTGTTATAAAAAACGGTATTACTTACGACATAGGCTTGAAATTGCACCATTGACTGCGGTTTTGTTTCATAGCAGGCTCTATATTCTTTTGTAGGAGATACACCTAATTTTACTAATTCCGCAGCGAGCATAAATGTTTCGGGTGTTGTATTTTCATACTTAAATCCGCCCGTATCAGTCATTAAAGAAGTATAAATACATCTTGCCGCATTAAGAGGAATTTCCAATCCCCACTCTTTAAAAATTTTATATAATATAACTCCGACACAAGCCGCATCACCGTCTATTATGTTTAAATCTCCGTATCCTATATTGGTTTTATGATGATCAATATTTACCTTATATACAGCATTATCAAATATTTCCGTTCCGAAGACCAAACGGTCTTTTGCTGCCACATCAACAGCTATAGCCAAATCATATTTTTCTGATTTATCAATATCAGCAACATCAATAAATTTGTCATAATTCGGAAGATAAGAATACATATTTGGCAATTTACCCGCAAATACGGAATCCGCTTTTTTATTAAAATATTTTTCAAGTATTATATTTAACGCAAGATTTGAGCCTAATGTATCACCATCAGGACTTACATGAGAAAATATTATTATTTTCTCGGCTCCCTCTATCCTGCTTTTTAACTCTTGTAAATTATTTTCCATACTCTGACTCTTTAGTGCATGATTATATTATACTATAAACTTACGGTCTTATTAAAACTTTCAGCGCTTTTCCGTTCATGTGCTTAATTAGGGCTTCTTCAGCTCTTTCTAAGGGT